>JBASOB010000328.1:0-29204 GCA_049657865.1 Mobilitalea sp. | reverse complement strand
GTTATACTTTTCGAATCAAAATCCTCCGGTAGTTTGCGGATGATCTCTTCCCGTATTTTCTCAATTCCAAGCTTAGAAATTGCACTGATTTTTATCGGCTCTTCTTTTAAGGCATCAAATACTTTATTGCGTATTTTATCCGTGTTGCTTATCTGATCAATCTTATTGATTACCATCACAACCGGAGTCCGACGTTCTTTAAAATCTCTTGCCCACAAAAGTTCCTGGGCTATATCCTCTTCACTGCATACAATAATTGCAATATCCGCTTTCTCCATTGCAAGCTTTGTTTTCTCAACTCTCATACTACCAAGGTAGCCGCTGTCATCAAATCCTGCCGTGTCAATCAAAACGCAGGGTCCGATTCCGACAATTTCTATCGTTTTGTATACTGGATCAGTCGTGGTTCCGGCTACGTCAGAAACTAAAGCTGTATTATGTCCAGTCAGCGCATTAATTAAAGTGGACTTTCCACTATTTCTCTTGCCAAAAATTCCAATATGCAGTTGATTTGCTCTCGGTGTATCATTTAATCCCATATGCTTATATCCTCCCTGTGATATTATCTTTTAAACTATTTATTATGATTTATTAAAGCAGAATATCACATATCACAGAAAAAATATATGTGTCATAAGTCTTTTCTGCATAAATATGAATTAATTCTTTTCTTAATATTTTCGCTATTATAAGTATATTGCTAAATGATACCTTAGATTGGTTTCGCCATCCTCTTGATTTTAGACTCGCTGTTCCTTACTAGAATCTGAAGTCTCTTACTCCGTCTGCAATTTTTACCAGATTATCCTTAGCGGTTGCTAGAACCTTCTCATTAGGAATCCGAGTCAGCTCCTGTTCAATCAACGCTTCTCCTTTTATTTTCGTATCTTCGGATGCATAATCTTCCAGATATTCTTTTAGTGTCATCAGCGCATTCGGCTGACAGCAATTTGCTATTTGCCCTGACTTAACTAAGGACATGAAGCGGTCTCCCGTTCTTCCTTCTCTATAGCAGGCGGTGCAAAAGCTCGGAATGTAACCAAGGGTAAGTAGCCAATTCACAATTTCATCAAGCGTTCTTCTGTCTTCCACTTCAAATTGAGCTGAATTATCGTCCTCAGTTTCTGGAACGGCATACCCGCCTACGCTGGTTTTAGAGCCCCCGCTGATTTGTGACACTCCATGTTTAATCACTCGCTCTCTGCATTTCTGAGATTCACGGGTTGAGATGATGAGTCCTGTATAAGGAACTGCAATTCGCATGATTGCAACAATCTTTTCAAAGACATCATCAGAAATTCCATTTTCAAAAGTGGTAGGATCAATATCCTCAGCCGCGCGAATTCTCGGCACACTGATTGTATGAGGTCCACAGCCCTTAGCAGCTTCTAAATGCTCGGCATGCATGAGTATTCCGGCAAAATCATAACGATACATATTAAGGCCGAACAGCACTCCTAAACCGACGTCATCAATCCCGCCTTCCATCGCACGGTCCATTGCTTCTGTATGATAGGCATAATTATGTTTTGGACCGGTTGGATGAAGCTTCTCATAATTATCTTTATGGTAGGTTTCCTGGAATAAGATATAAGTTCCAATGCCAGCTTCCTTCAATTTATGATAATCATCAACTGTTGTTGCAGCAATATTGACATTAACCCTGCGGATATCACCATTCTTATGTTTGATGGAATAGATAGTCTTGATACTTTCCAAAATATATTCAATTGGATTATTGACAGGATCTTCTCCTGCTTCAAGCGCAAGGCGCTTATGTCCCATATCCTGAAGCGCAATTACTTCTTTGCGGATATCCTCCTGTGTCAGCTTCTTTCTTTGGATATGTTTATTCACATAGTGATAAGGGCAATATACACATCCATTGATACAGTAATTCGATAAATATAGAGGAGCGAACATGACAATTCGATTGCCATAGAATTTCTGCTTGATTTTCTGTGCCAACTGATACATCTTCTCAAGTTCATCTTCCAGATCGCATTCGAGAAGAACGTTTGCTTCGCGGTGGGAAAGACCTTTCATGCTTTCTGCTTTTTCAAGAATCGAATCAATCAGCTCTCTGTTATTTCTGTTAGCTTTCGCATATTCCAGCGTCGCTAAGATTTCCTCATGGTTGATAAATTCTTCGGCTTTCGGTGATTTTACATCATACATAATTTTTCTCCTTTAGATATCTGTATTTTGTTTGTTAAAAATCAATTTATTACTTATGTTTCATGTTTGTTATTAATAGCTATGATTCTTATCTATAATTCTTATCTATAATTCAGAGTCTGTGTTTCTGCTCTGTGTTTTATTCTTTGTTTCTTCTCTGTTTTTCTGCTCTGTGTTTCTGCTTTGTGTTTCTGCTTTGTGTTTCTGCTTTGTGTTTCTAACTACAGTTTACTTATTTCTGGAATATAATCTCCTCTGTCAACGGTAAGCTCATATCCTATCTTTTTCATGCGTCCTTCCAGACAGTATCTGCATTCTGCAGCTTCATCTCCGGTACATATTTTATTATCGTAGAGTTCATATTTCTTTCTTACCGAAGTCGGTGAAAGATTTGGCATGACTACGTTTGCCCCTGCTAGTATTCCAAGTTCTCTACCTTCCGAATGAATGGTTCCAAGCGCTGTCGTGGAAGGAAGTAAAACATTTGGCAGCATGAGCCTGATGATACTGATGAGCTGGAGTGTCTGTTCCAACGTTCCACTGGACTTGTTAGCAAAAGGTGTCTCATGATGAGAAATGAAAGGACCGATTCCAATCATCTGCGGGGATAGTGACTTTAGAAAGATCAAATCCTCTGCAATGTGTTCGAAGGTCTGAGCAGGTGATCCCACCATAAAGCCGGCGCCTACTTGATAACCTATTTTTTTAAGATTCATAAGACAGTGTTTTCTGTTCTGCAGGGACATTGTTACCGGGTGCAGCTTTCTGTAATGTGCATCATTTGCTGTTTCATGACGAAGAAGGTAGCGATCTGCTCCTGCTTTATAGTATTTCAGGTAGCTATCATAGCTTTTCTCTCCAATAGATAACGTAATGGCACAATCAGGATGTTTTTCTTTTATCAGCTGAATTAATTCTATGATATCCTCATCTTTGTAAGCGTCATCTTCCCCTCCCTGCAATACAAAGGTACGAAAACCAAGTTCATAACCTTGTTTACAGCAATCGAGTATTTCCTCCTTACTTAACCGGTAACGTTCTGCCTTGGAGTTACTTTTTCTGATTCCACAGTAGAAGCAGTCATTTTTACAGTAATTCGTAAATTCAATCAATCCTCTGGTATAAATTTTATTACCAAAAATTCTTTGAGCCGTTGCTTGTGCTCTGTCACGAAGATAAGACATATCCTCTTTTGTTATGTTCGATAATAATGTAACAAATTCGTCCCTGCTCAGAATCCCGTCTTTCTCTAATTGGTCAATTAATCCTATTATTTCTGACATTCATGGATCTCACTTTCTTTATCAATCATCTGGAACAATAGTGTTTGAAATGCCTTTAAGCTGTATCTTGTTCGGTTAGAAGGTACCGGTCACAAATATATATTGTCGTGAATTAAAAAATCCCTGTGCCAAAAAGGCACAGGGATAGTAAATTTAAACCCGTAAAATCATATTAAACCAGCTTAGCGTCAGGTCTTAAGGCCTAATCAGTTTAGCCGAGCTTCATGTGAAACTAGCGGATATTCTCTATTCCTCGCCTTCTAACTTGGGCGAACCCTTGTTGTCAGCACGATATGTTTGTTATTTATTTAACGCTATTATATGATACCCACCTCCTTTTGTAAAGAGGAAGTATTATAGTAATTATTCCAAATCCCGAGAATCACGAAGTGGATTCGAGTATTTCAGCGCCAAAACGGATGGTTTTATCCGCTTTGTGTGCTTATGTAACTGTGAAGGTACTGTACTGTTACTTATTATTGTAATTCTACTACAATAAACGGAACTTCCATCTCCTGCTTTGTTAGTCCTGCATGGCTAGACACGAACTGTTTGGACTTTCTGTCTTGCACAATTTCTGCATCAGCAATGGCAACAGCCAAGAAATCTCCAATCATATCATCAAATTTCGGATGTCTCTCTCCATCACCAAACAGCTCACGACGAATTACTTCTTGTTTTGGAAATAATAGAAATTCTTCTCCAAAATATTTATTGAATTCGTCAGCAAAACCATCTAAATATTCCTCTTTCACAAAAAAACTGATTGCACGGGTTTCAATTGAAGTTGGCCGTATCAGCATTTTCATAAGATCCGGATAATCACTTAGGCGGTAGTGACGCAGATTACAGTGTCCGTGATCTGCAGTTACGATGAGAAGGGTATTGCCAATTACTTTACACATCTCCTCCACTCGGTAATTGAGTTCTGCGCACCATTTTCTTGTATCTTCGCTGTCACACCCAGTATCATGCATGGTATTATCCGGTTCAGTTGCGTAAGCATAGATATATTTAGAACCCTCCTCTTCGCAGAGGCGCTTTACTTCTGTAAACATTTCCACATGATTTGCTACCTTATTCGACCCGAAAGGTGAGACGCTGTAAGCTTTTGCTTTCCCCGTCTCATTGATCTTGTCATAGATGCTTGTATAAGGTAAATATTTTGTTGCAACATGATAATTTTCGGCCACGGTATAGCTATCTTTCAGTGTATTCATAAATGCATTGACACTTTTATCAATTTCAGGAAAATACAGACACCAACCAAGCCATCCATGTTCTGCAGGTGTCAGACCAGTTTCGAGCGTAGTCGTCGCCGCAGTAGTCGTTGGTGGGAATACCGAAGATATTCTTGCTCGCATATGACTTCTAAGGAAACTTTCTTCCGGCAGATGACGTTCTAGTGCATCTACGCCCATACCATCTAATAAGATTACTACCACATTCTTATAGTTTTTAGCAAGCAATGTATCCATCAGTGGTAATGTCTTATGTTGATAGGGAGCCTTATAATGCTTCAATATGGAACAGGCAAGGTTAACTAGGCTATTGTTATAATCCGGGTATTGTATCATCTTGTTGATTCCTTTCAGATACATTTTCATTCCATCTGCATCTGTCTTCTTATCTGCTCATCTCTGATAATTCATGAAATAATTCGATATCAGAGGCCGTCAGCTTTAGATTTGTGTTGATGCTTCTTCCATCTGTCGTTGTAATCTTAATATCGATCAAGCTGCCTTCCTGAACAGCATTACTGCTTGCCGCTCTTAAAAACTGAGGAAATTTAGGGTGGTTTTGTGTGAATTTTCCCCACGCACCTTTTAATTTTAATAATTTTGCTGGATTCATCATACTCTTACCTCACTGTGAAACATTTCTTTCCAGATAAAATTTCTGTATTTATAAACGTCAGTGTAATACTTCGTTTCATTCTGTCGCGTCTTCTTTTAAATCTAATTCCATTCTACTTATTCTTATTCACGATCTTCCGCACATTGATCTATCTACATGACTTGTGGTTAAGCTGCTTATTTTTATTTACTCATGTTCGCCTTATCTAAGTCAAGCTGTGCCTGCTTCAGATCTTCTCGGATATTAATTTTCTGAGGACACATCTCCTCGCATTTTCCACATAAAACACAGTTTTTTGCTTTTTCTTCCTCTTTGAAATCATTGTTCCATGCCCATTTCACCTCACCGGTGTTATGAAAGATTCCAAAATTATTCCAAAGTTTAAAATTCTTTGGAATATCTACGCCTGCTGGACAAGGCATACAATAGGAACAAGCGGTACAACCATTTTTTACACGGCTTTTTAGTGTTAACATCACTTTATTAACCGCTTCCTGCTCTTTCTTATCTAAAGGCTGGAAGGAAGTAAAGGTTTCTAGATTCTCCTTTAACTGACTCTCGGAGGACATACCGCTAAGAACTACTTTAACATTCGGTAACGTGGCAACCCAGCGCAATGCCCAAGATGCAGTGCCTTTCTCTGGTGCTATATCAGTAAAATGTTTCATGGCTGAAGTCGGTAATTTAATCAGAGATCCTCCCTTGACTGGCTCCATGATGATAAGCGGTATTCCAAGGCTTTCTGCAAGTTCATACCCTTTCATTCCTGCTTGTTCTTCGGTATCCATATAATTAAGCTGTATCTGGCAGAAATCCCATTTACGATAATTGATGATATGGGAAAATGCATCAAAATCATCATGAAAAGAAAACCCAAAATGACGAATCTTGCCTTCCGCTTTTAATTGATCGCAAAATTCCAGGATACCAAGGCTTACCATCTGATCAAAGCGCTCTTTATTAAGTGCATGAAGTAGATAAAAATCAATATACTCCATATTCAGCCTGGTCAGTTGTTCTTCAAAGAGACGTTTCGCATCTTCTACGGAATTGACCAGCCATACTGGCAATTTCGTTGCAATGAAAAAGGAGGAACGATCATATTTTGCAAGTGCACGTCCAACAAACTCTTCACTTTTACCCTCGTGATAGACATATGCGGTATCAAAATAATTAACCCCATTTTTATATGCTTCATCCAGCATCGCGAATGATTTTTCTTCGTTAATTGACTCATCTCTATGCTTTGGAAAACGCATACATCCGAAACCAAGAAGAGAAGTTTCAACATTTAAATTTTCAACTTTCCTACGATCCACCATTATAATATCCCCACTTTTCTAATAATAATTGTCAATAAATTAATAATTATTTTTCCTGTTCTAATATCTCTCAACATTTCTTTCGTTTAAGTTATTTCAACACATCTTCGATTGCATTCAGCTCTTCCTTCGTAAATTCAGTCTTATAAACTGCTTCCACATTATCTGCAATCTGGCTTGGCCTGCTAGCCCCACATAATACCGTCGTTACCTTACCATCTCGAAGCACCCAGGAAAGTGCCATCTGGGACAATTTCTGCTCTCTGGTCTTCGCAATGTCATTCAGCTTATTCAGTTTAATAATCATAGCATCATTCAATTCATTCTTAATCCAAGTAGATCCTTTTGCAACACGGGAGTCCTCTGGAACACCGTTTAAGTATCGATCTGTTAGGAAACCTTGATACAACGGTGAAAATACCGCTAATCCAAATCCCTCTTGAACCGCAAAATCATTTAATCCATCTCGTTCAATCCAACGATTCAGCATGGAATAGGAAGGTTGATTTACGATGAAAGGTGTTCTGAGTTCTCTAAATATCTTAAGCATTTCAGCCGTCTGCTCACTGTTATAATTAGATATTCCAACATAAAGAGCTTTTCCCTGACGAACGATCTGGTCGAGCGCTGTTGCAGTCTCTTCCAGTGGTGTATTTGGATCGAACACATGATGATAAAATATATCAACATATTCAAGCTTCATTCTTTTCAAACTCTGATCCAGGGAAGAAATCAGGTATTTTCTGGATCCATTACGATCGCCATACGGTCCCGGCCACATATCATAACCGGCTTTCGTAGAAATGCAAAGTTCATCGCGGTATTCTCTCATTCCACGATCTAATATTTTTCCGAAATTTTCTTCTGCCGCACCATTAAATGGATTTCCGTAATTATTTGCTAGGTCAAAATGCGTCACTCCTAAATCAAATGCGGTATGACATATATTTTCCATGTTCTCTAAATTATCTTTATGGCTGAAGTTCTGCCATAATCCAAGAGATACTGCGGATAATTTCAATCCGCTTTCTCCACATCGATTATAAACCATCTTTTTATATCTGTTCTCATCTGCTATATACATAATAGTAACCATGCCTTTCTCTCTGCTTGCAAACTTTTAGGCTGCAGGCACAAATTTGCGTGTGAGGGAGTCATCTTTCACACGAAGCTTCTTTGTTGTGTTAAATTTGATATTTATTCAAATCGCGAATAATATCCTTCTTCTTTTTTAACTAATAAAAGAAGATACCTTATCATTATATTCTTTCTATTAAAATAATGTCAATCTAATGATACTATTTAGTAGAATTTTGGTAGATATTTAGGTAAAATTCCATTGCTTATTAAAACCTGTTACTACAATGCACTTACCTGACTACGTCAGTTTCGCTTACTTCTAAGGTTTCACCTTTGGCTAACAGAATGTGTCCTGATTCATACGGATTACCATCTAACGTAATCGCAACTTCATTCGATGAGAAGTAATACCCCAAGGTATTCACTACGCTTTGAAGAATTAGGGCTTCGTAACCAGACCCAGCATTCATATCCGTAACAAACTCCTTCGAAAAATCTACATTCAAGATATTGTCTGAATCAAGTGTGAGGCTGTTGATTGTCGTATTGCTGCTGATTAATGGAAGGCGGGTACTTTCCGTAGACTTC
Organism: Mobilitalea sp.; assembly: GCA_049657865.1. Taxonomy (GTDB): domain Bacteria; phylum Bacillota; class Clostridia; order Lachnospirales; family Lachnospiraceae; genus Mobilitalea. The sequence continues at coordinate 20,896 of JBASOB010000328.1, read as the reverse complement.
TGCCTCAGTATCTCCTGTAATAATGTGACGGTATCCTCTCCTGTGTGAAAAGTTAGTGTTCTATTTTCTACATAGATCTTCTCATCCGCATCCGGGAAGAATACATCAATCGTCTGTACATATGGCTTATTTTGATTGATTGCGCTTAAGGAGGAAGATATTTCCTCCTCACCTTCTCCAAAAACGGATTTCACAAGTCCAACCCCGGCTGCATAATAATCTTTTGAGATACTGCCTGCCTTTTCAGTGGTTACTTCTAAAGCAGCATAACTTCCAGAAGGTGTCTCTATTGCAACATCGGTTCCCGAAATATAACGTTCCCCTTCCTCTGGCAGAGTCCACTTAGTTCCGACTACCAGGGGTTCCATTAACAGTATTTCTACTTCCTCTGTATTTTCCTTCTCCATATAATTTGCTCGGATATAGCTTTCATTTTCAATATACACGACAGAAATTTTACCATCTTTTATTTCCACGACCCTGACCGTTACCGTTCCGCCATTACTCGTTCTTGTCTGTATTTTGTTGTTCGCTGCATCAATATAATCTACATATTTCACATAAGCCGCATATTCATTGCCTCTGCCCTCATATATAGATTCCGTATCTGCCTTTAATGGATAATAATCAAGAATCGTAAGCGGTTTTACACCCTCAGTTATCGTCGGTATCGGAGTAGCCGTAGGCACTTGGGTGGCAGCTTCGGTCGGTTCTGTTACAGCTGGTTGGGTAATAATTTCACCATTATCCGTATTGTCTTTTTTGCATCCTGTTAGAAGTACAAGCAGGATAATTATATAAATCATCCTATATTTTGCTGTGATCCATTTTTTCATAATCATCTTCCCTTCTACTAAAACTATATGAATTTTGCTATCTGCATAAGGTGAATAAATCGGCTGATCACCTCTCAGTATCACGAACGATATCTGCTATTGTCTATTGTCATCTATTTAGGCCTTGATCAGTCCTGATATACTGTCACTAATTTTCCTTGCAATATAAGCATTGTTCATTGTATATAGATGAATTCCGTCCACACCTTGTGAAATCAGGTCAACAATCTGGTCAATCGCATAAGCAATACCGGCATCTCTGAGCGCTTCTGGTGAATTTTCAAAACGTTGTATCATACGGGTGAACTTAGCTGGAAGACTTGCCCCGCATAAGGTTACCATTCTTTCAATCTGTGCTTTATTAACGACTGGCATGATGCCAGCTTCAATCGGAACCTGAATTCCTGCACTTCTTGCATTATGCAGAAATGTGTAAAAATAACTGTTATCAAAAAAAAGTTGAGAAATCAGATGTTCTGCACCAGCATCTACTTTTTTCTTTAAGTTCATGATATCCTCTTCTAAATTATCACAAGCAATATGTCCCTCCGGATAACAGGCACCAGATACATGAAATCCACCTCTTTTCTTAATGAATTCGATTAATTCACTCGCATATTGAAATTGATTCTGTGATGGGAAATCAGGACTGGCATCACCGCGCAAGGCAAGAATATTCTCTATTCCGTTCTGCTCTAAACGTTCTAGAATCCGTTCCATCTCATCTCTAGTATAATTAACACAGGTAAGATGTGCTAATGGTTCAATCTTATATTTATGTTTAATTGCAGAAGCGATTTCGCAGGTAATGTTATCACCGATATTTCCGCCTGCTCCATAAGTAACGCTGATAAAATCCGGGTGAAGTCCTTGCAGCTCTTCTAAAGTCGTATAGATGGTATCTATCGGACTTGTCTTCTTTGGTGGAAACACCTCAAAGGATAATACTGTCTTATTCTGATTAAATAAAGATGCAATCTGCATATAAGTCCTCCATTATGTACATTGATTTTGGGGTAGTGTTCATCATCTTTCAGCCACGTTTACATACTCAGACGCGAGCTTGAGGTATGTTCGCTACGCTCTTATTATAGCACTTATCCATGTAAGATGCTGTTCATTTCTAGTCAATCTCTCTAATCAGTACAAGTTCAGTACAAGAAAGTATAGATATATCATATAACTTGTTTACATATAATGCAAAATTGTGCTACAATGTCAAGTATAAATTGCTTTATCGTTACTGCTTTCAGCTTACTTAATAGTAATACAGCATCTCGAACAATACCTATAAGAAGTTCCATATGAATTTCCTATAGGCGGGACTATTTTCACACTTACTTGTTATTTTGTACTCAATAAGAACAGCCTCATTGATACTTGCTAAGCAATAAAAGCTTGTGTTTCGACAAAATCTTATTTACATTAACTAATAGTGAAGGAGTGAAGTAATTGTATGGTACTTGAAGGAAAAGTAGTTGTAGCACAGGGTGGAGGTCCAACTGCGGTTATTAATCAATCTTTAGTTGGGGCCGTCTTGGAATCAAGAAAATTTCCACAGATAACAAAGGTTTATGGTGCTATTAACGGGGTGAATGGAATTGTGAATGAGGATTTTCTTGATTTAACACAGGAAACTACTCATAATTTGGAACAAGTAGCAATGACTCCTTCCTCAGCACTATTTTCCACCAGAGATAAACCGGACAATGCCTACTGTAAAGAAATTTTTAACGTATTTAAAGCCCATAATGTAAGATATTTCTTCTATATTGGAGGAAATGATTCTGCTGATACGGTTCGAATCGTTAATGAGCAGGCGGAATTACAAGGTTATGAATTCAGAGCAATTCATATACCTAAGACCATCGATAATGATCTTATGATGAACGATCATACTCCTGGTTATCCATCTGCAGCAAGATTTGTAGCACAGTCTTTTATCGGTCTGAACCTGGATAATAGAGCTCTACCCGGTGTACATGTCGGAGTAGTAATGGGAAGAAATGCAGGCTTTTTGACTGCTGCTTCCTCCATCGCACAAAAATATCCCGACGATGGTCCTCATCTGATCTATCTTCCGGAACGTCATTTTGATCTTGTACAATTTACAAAAGACGTTAAAAAGATTTACGATCAATATGGCCGCTGCATTATTGCAGTCTCCGAAGGTATTCAGGACGAAAACGGAATACCAATCGTAACAAAACTTACAAAGAATATTGACAAAGATGCTCATGGGAATTCACAGTTATCCGGTACCGGTGCATTAGGTGATTTACTTACCCAGCATATCAAAGGCGAACTTGGAATATCAAGAGTTCGTTCCGACACTCTCGGTTATCTGCAAAGATCTTTTATGGGTTGTGTATCCGAAGTTGATCAGCACGAAGCCAGAGAAGTTGGTGAAAAAGCTGCTCAATTTGCAATCTGGCATAACATTGACGGTTCCATTACCCTGAATCGAACGGGATTTTATTCCGTCGGCTATACCATGACTGATCTGCATAATGTAGCGGGCAAAACCAAATTAATGCCGGATTCCTTCATCAATGCGCAAGGCAATAATGTAACAAATGATTTCAAGTATTATCTGCAGCCTTTATTAGGTTCTGATATGCCTGCAGCAAGTATGTTACGTGCACCGAGAGCAGAGAAAATCCTGCATAAGGAAGAGCTAAATAATTAATCGCTAATAACCAATAACCAATAACCAATAACCAATAACCAATAACCAATCATAATTTACATTGATAGGTATCAATCAATTTATATAATAATTTATTCTTTATACAAAAAGCCGGTTACGTTTTAAGTATCCGGCTTTTTGTATGCTGTTATTATTTCTTTGTTGTTTCTTTGGCGCCTTTTTTCTTTGGTGCCTTTTTTGGATTCTTATCTCCCATTTAAATTCACCACCATTTCTTTTTATTAGCTTCCAATATTATTCGTCTTCGTTCCTCTCTATTTTACATGCTCTTCCATATCATGTCAAATAATATTTCATTCATTGTCAGTTAAATCATACCTTTTAGTTGCTATTGAACATATATTAATGTGTGCATCGATATTTGAAAAACTATTCGCTAATGCTATGAGTAGGAATAGCAACCTCAGTTTCATACTGCAGACGATCCATTTCATTGAATTTCATGAATCTTTGATAGCATTTGTCTAATTCTGTATAGATTGCTTTCGTTGGTTTCGTATTATGTTCAAACCAAATATTTTTAACAATCAAAGCTTTGTTTTTGGAATCTGCGACTACTTCCGTTCTTCCGATAAACTGATCACCCTTAAGAATCGGCAATACATAATGTCCGTATTTTCTCTTTACCACTGGCGTATAGACTTCCCAAGTATAGTCAAAGCCATATAACTTCTTAATCAGGTTTCGGTCCCAAATCATATTATCAAGAGGTGCTATGAGTTCTACTCTGCTTTTTAACTTGAGATCTTTTTGAATTTCATGAATTATCTCAATATCTTGGGAGAGGCAGTAGAATTTATCTTTACAGTCCTCCACCGCAACTTCTATAATCAACTTATCCATAAGCAGTTCTTCAAATACAATATTCCTCTCTTTACTTCCAAAATCCCATATACCAAGCCAAGCACTCGAAGGTTTATTCCAAAGCAAGCCAATCGAGGATATTCTACGAAGCGCCCTCCATTTCTTATGCTCGATTTCATCAGGATAAGGATCTTCTGCTTTCAGCAGTTCTTCCGGAAAACAGTTTTCTGCCAGATCATAATATTTATTGGTTCCTTTTTTATGATGTACGATTAATTCTCCGCGAAAATATAATGTCTCTAGTGCAGCTCTGGAAAGTTTCGTATTATTCCAATACCAATCCACTTTTTCATTAAAGTCAATATCTTTCGAGGATACTGGGCCTTTCTCCAAAATAACGGCCTTAATCTCCTCTGCAACTTCATCTACTTCATTCCGTCCACGGCCGCTTTTCTGGTTCTCATTCCGAAATCGTTCAAAATAAGGCCAATCTGCTGCCTCCATGATAGCCAGATTTTTATCAAAATAATCAATGAGTTTGCGATCCTCATAAAGTAGTTCATACAACATCTTTTTTGTAAATCCTCGTACTCTTGATTGCAGGACCAATTCCGCGTTTTTACCGCAGATATCAATTGGATCAAATTGGATACAACCTGCCTGTCGGACAAATTCGAGCACACCTTCTTCGCCTATGAATTTATAATCGCCAAGAAGACCCTGCTTAAATAGGATAAACTGTCTCGCCTGTTTATTTGTAAGAAGAATCGAATCCACTCTATTCACCAATCAATATTCACTTTCCTATTATTATATAAAAGTCTTATAATCCGCCAAATTATCTTCCAGTAAAGTCGGTGTATCCAGTCCGTACGGGCAGTGCTCCTTGCAATGATTGCAATGGATACATTCCTCCACTTTCTTCATCTTCTCCTGCCATTCAGCATTCAGATAAACACGAGTTGGTGCACGTCTTATTAGTAATGACATTCTAGCAGCGGTCGGAATCTCGATACCTACCGGACAGGGAAGACAGTAGCCGCATCCTCTGCAAAAGTTTTTACTAAGTTCTTTTCGGTCGTTATCTATAATAATCTGCAGTTCCTTCGTTAAAATCGGAGGATAATCAATATACAGAATAAATTCATCCAGTTCCTTCTCACTCTGAATTCCCCAGATGGGAAGTACATGATCAAATTGAGCTAAATAGGAATAAGCTGCAGCCGAATTAGAGATAAGTCCTCCGGATAAGGCTTTCATCGCAATAAATCCAATTCCCTTTTCCTTGCATAATTTCACCAATTCAACTTCTTTTTCATCTGCAAGGTAGCTGAAAGGAAATTGAATTGTCTCATATAGTCCTGAGTTGGCGGCTTCCGTAGCCACCTTCAACCGGTGATTGGTAATTCCAATATGACGAATCATTCCTTTGGCTTTCGCTTCCAGCATTGCTTCATAAAGGCCGGTACCGTCCCCTGGTTTTGGGCAGAAAGCCGGATTATGAAATTGATACAGGTCCAGATAATCCGTCTGCAGATCAGACAGGCTTGTCTTAAGCTGACTCCAGAACTCTTCCACCTTTGTTGTCATGGTTTTTGATGCAATATAAATATCATCTCTGACCTCTTTTAAGGCATATCCGATTTTCTCTTCACTGTCGCTGTAAAATCTTGCTGTATCAAAGAAATTAATACCATTCTGATATGCTTTTTTAAGAAGGACTGCTGCCTCCTCCTTGCTGATTCTTTGGATTGGCAGTGCACCGAATCCATTTTTATTTACTAGCATTCCTGTTTTACCTAATTTAATTTGTTCCATATGAATCTGATCTCCATTCTTGTAACAATATTTCTATAGTCTCACTAACAGTTCTACAATTCCCAAGTTATATAAATACAATTCAACAATAGTCTTGCTAAAATCATATGATACTATACGAATTCTGTTTCAAAGTATTAGCCGGCATTCCTATTCTGCTAAATCCTCAAAAAGTACTTCCATCGATTTTATTGTAACGTCATTACGGTCTGATTTGAAGATAGAAACCCAAGAAGGTTGTTCTGGCAATAACTTGGACGGTTCTCCCAGTTCAATATAGGATCCATAGTCTTCCCTTTTTACCGTGATTCCTTGTAAGTTCCACCACTCCTCATCCGTATATCTAGTGCTGCTTACAAATTCATAGGAGGAATATACGCTTCCTCTTGAAAGATATAGCTTACCCTTTACCGGTATTACTACATAAATATAATCAAAATATCCAGTTCCCAGGGAAAGATAACTGCCCACATAGGTGGATATGTCAGTAACCAGCATATCACATATTTCTTTATCTTCATAGGAACCTGTGGATCCGAGAAGGAAACTGTTCATGATACCTTCCATTTTACCGCCATACCAGAGAAGTTGTTGATTATCCTCCTCACTTAAAGTCTCATTCTTTAATTCCTTCACGGAACAGGAGATTAAAAATGTCAATAATTCTTGATACTTCGTAGCACCGTCAAGAAGATCTGCATTCATCATCCTTCTGTTCTGCAGTAGTTCAATGGTATAATTCGTCAGATAGAGAAGTTTGCAGTAAAGCGCTACCTCCGGTTCCACGTAATGCGACGCAACTTTGTAATCCAGAGGCCCGCCCATTTCAGCACTTGCCTGTTTTCCGTATAAAACCGTGTCATGTTTCAACTCAGTATAGCTGCCTAAGGCTGCATTTAAAGATTTATATTTCCAGGCATCGTTCGTCATGAAGCTTGGCATACCGGAAGTCGTATCATATTCCGTCAGTGTTTCCTGTATGGACCAGAGCCATCCGTTGTAGAGATTTTCACCCCAGATATCCGTTGTGTAGTCTGCAATTTCTTTCTCTAGCATTTGATATTTTTCAGTATATTCTGGCCAGACTTCCTGTGGTTTATATACATTAAAAAGCAAATCTTCTGCCACATTACTTCCTAACGTTCCCATCACATCAAGAGCGGAAGGAATCGGCCGGTCATTCGTATCGATCAGCGTCTGCAGCACGTCACTATCAATGATATACCTCTGTCCCATGAAACGGAACTGTTTACCGCTCGGAGTGGTAAGTCTTTCATAATCTCCCTGTATCTGAGGCTCGGGCAGTGCCTCTACCGCCTCCTGCAGCTTTTCTTTATAAACATCGTCATTGAAAACATTCGGATCCGAGGTATCACCGAATACGCTCACTCTGAGGCTGTTCATATCAAATACCGTAATGTCATCAGATTCCCCTACATATTGAACTGTTGGAAGATAGATATTCGACCACAGATCTGAATTAGAAGTTTCATTTGACTGCGTAAAGGTCGTATAAGCAACAAGTATGCTTTGGAGGGTATTCTCATAATAGTACTCCCCCTCTTTATCCATAAGTGCAGATGCTGCTGTACCGAACCACATCATTGTCTTGAAAAATTTACCAAGCTCTTCTGTTTTGGTATAGTGTCCTCTTACCTTGCACTGGGAATAGTCAAAATCCGTCTGCAGTAAAGGAGACAGTGCATAACCCTCAGCCGCCTGAATTAATTCATACTCCTGCTCTGCGAGTTTTTTAATCTCATTTGATACCTTCACATCAACATCTTTTGACTCGAGCAGTATCATTCTTGCCACTAGAAAATAAGTCACATTCTTTTCCTGAAGTGAAATCAAGTCCTCCTCCGTCAGCATGGATAATAAGGAAATCGAATTATCCAGCATCTGTTTTGTCAAAAGATCCAGATCTTCATATAAAAATCCTGTTTCTACTGCCATTAGGGATTTATCATAAAATTGATGATATAAATGCAGTACAGAATCCGAAGTAATAAAGTTTGGAACATTCAGGTATTCATTACTGTCATATACATAATACATTCTGGTATCCGTACTTGGCAGAACTACAAACCCATTCTCCGAAAGCATCTTAATCTGATCCTTCGTGAAACCTGAAAATTGATCTAGATTCTCAATATTCGACAAATCCTCCGCAACAGTATAAGGTTCAACTTCTGCAGTATATTCTTCCATTTTAAATGGCGTTCTCACCGTCTCTAATGATTCAATTGGCGTCTCCTCTGTATCCTCGATGTCTGTATCTTCGATATCGGTGTCTTCTTCCACTACTGCTACCGGAGTAGGACTAACTTTAACCTCCTCCTTTGTCTTACTTTGACAACCGGTTAATACGATGCAGATGCAAATCAATATTGCTGTTATACGTTTCATTTTTCATTTCCTCCCCTTTTAATATAAATGGTTAATCAGATACTTGAACTATGTCATTATCCTTTACTGTCAAAATCACTCCGGTTTCATCTGCCATAGATGCTTTTAGTAACAAACGATTCTCCTTCATTATGCTTACACTTTGTATCTCGTCATAATATTCGCTGTCCGCTAGGAGCAAAAATCCGAAATTAAACCAATAATATATGCTGATTTTTTCCGAATTCCCACTAGACTCCTGTAAAAAGATTAATTCATCTCCAGTTACCGGAAGCAGGTCTCCCACGACAAAATCCTTCCAGGTTCCCGCAATCTCTGATCCCGTCCATTTCTTGGTTAATATTCCATCACGATAATTAAAAATAAACATTCTATTCTTTTCCACATCATCAAAATGTGTAGTTTTATAGACCGCTGTCAATATCTCGGTAATCCCATCCCCATCAATATCTGCTGTTTCAATTTTCCAGGGTTTCAACTCCTCGAAATTATTATCATAAATCCGCTCCCAGATTCCGCTTTTATTCTGCTCGAAGATTACTAAAATATCTCCATAATCCATACGTTCTTTTTGGCTGATAATCGCATAAAGAAACGACTCTTCCTGCGTATAGTCAATCACTATCTCCCTCTTCTTCAGTAAGGCCGAGATTTCTTCCGGGACCGGTTCTGTGAGCAATCCTCCAACTTCTATTTCACTTTGAACGAAAGTATCTCCCTGAACAGGCTCTGCTTTTGTCCATAAAGAGGAAGTAGCCTCCATTATTTGTCCGGCAATCAGCAGTGAAAGACCTGCTACTGCCAGAACTCCTATTATATTTCCCCATATTTTTCTATTGTCCGTGGATTTCTTCATTCTATTATCCTTACATCCTTGTATTTCATATATCCCCGTATTGTGATCACCTATCTAATTAATTGAATTATACCATAATCCACTTGTTACTTCTTGTCAATTTATTGTCAAGAATCTTACGATTTCAGGTACATGTAGTCTATCTTTTTTCAATTCAAATAAGATAAAGCACTTCTCCGTATATAAAAAAAGTAGCAAGATTAGAATCATCCTACTACTTTATCTGCTCTCTATTATTAGTTATGACTACCAGCGTTTACCCTGAGAACCCTGACCGCCTTGACCGCCTCTGCTGCCACCACGATTATTATCTCTATTGCCACCCTGAGCACCCTTTTGTTCTTTTCTAGCTTTTCTGCATTCAGGACATCTCTGAGGTTCGTTATCAAAACCTTTTTCTTTGTAAAATGCCTGCTCACTTTCAGTGAAAACGAATTCCGCCTTGCAATCTTTACATGTTATTACTTTGTCTGCCATATTAAATGACCTCCTCGACTTATTGATTTGAATTCACTAAATAGATACCTTAATCCAAATTGTTCGTTCCAATAATTAAAGAGGTTTGCATATAATACAACCAATCCAAATTAATATATGGGAATAGATTGATTATATCACTCATAATTTTATTAAGCAATATAAATCATCGTTGGAAACATCGGTCTTATTTACTATTTGTGGCAAAATCAGGCTGTTTTTCCTTGCTGTTTAGAAAATCCTCCATCAGGACAGGGTCCATTTCTTGTAAGACAGAGTACTCCGTTAATCTTGAGAGGCAGTTGCGTATAATATAGATACTTAATCTGTTTTTATCACTGTTTTTATCACAGTCTTCCTCATCCTTCATTCTACAGTTTTTACCTAGCTGCAGAAGTAGATGTTCCTTGTTCTGATTAATTACCGGCAAGGCTAGTTCAAGCGGAAGTTCTGAAAGTATCAGCCAATAATAAAGATAGGTCCCTGCTCTCCGTCTTTTATCCTTAAAATGACTCTGTATTCCGTCTAGAAGCTGCTGTATCCATATCTTTTCTTCTGGAAATGCCGTAGCTAGAAATCGAAGTACCACGATAGAAGTTTCAAAGCATTCCCCTTTATCGCAGAAATTACCAAAGCAGGTAGTAGAAAGTCTTTGTTTGGTGGCCTCCAGCATTTTTACGACTTCTGCATTTTTTCTGTTTACGAAAGCCAAAAGTCTCAGTATCTCAAGTTCGTAGGAGTTGGAAGCAAAAATATTCGTATCTGGGATGACCCCTGTAATGGTATGATATTTGACTCCTTTGGGAAGATTCGGCAGATAAAAACGTGCATACATACGAAAAGTGGTTGCTGACTCTTTTGTCATGTCCTCATGATAAAGGTGCGTCTTCTCCATTTTGTTTTTCGCTAGGGCAAGCAATTCTCGGCAGATAATCTTCTTTCTCTCTGCAGATAGAACCTCCCCTTTCATCAGTGCCTCATGTGTCTTACTAATTATATCCATAGCTTCCATCTTCGTACCCTCCCCATAAATTCTATAAGCTTTCACTTATTACTTTATTGCTGTCAGGTCTTACTATAATACCTACTATATAAATCTGAACCATTTCATATCAAAGTTACTTCCCGGCAGGAACAGAAAACTGACCTTCTGATTACCCTTTACACTGTCAAGCTTGAATTCATGTTCTTCGTAGTCTTTCGAATAAGCAAATTCCGCAATCTGATTGACATTCCCCTCTTCACTGCTGAAGCGGACATGAACCGTATTGGTATCGCTATTCGATTTTCCACAGATGATTAACTTTTCGAATCCTTTCGTACCAAAATCCATATCTTCAAAATCGATCATGACATTGTTGCCGATCTGCTCGATTGCATCCTTTGTTATGGTAAAAGAATCACCATAAATGTTGGTGTTATCTTGTATCATAAGCTTCTCATAAGCCTTTTGGATCTTGTTGAATTCAAATCCCTGCACATCTGATTTTGTGTGGATTGCGATACAGAAGGTCGTGATTCCCTTGAGTCTTCGTGGCAGTTTGAAGGTATTCGGGGTATAAGTATTCCAGACCTGAACCGCTTGGTAATGAGTTGCCAGTAACAGCATGGCACCTTCTTCACCAAGAACACCCTCCCACAGTTCAAGAGGAACCTGATCAGTGCCCCAGTAATTAATCGGAATCGTAACTTCATCCGAACCATAATCACCAAAATCCAAGCTTTTAAAACCAATCAGAACATTATGATCGGTATCTGGAATTGCAATGCCTCCGAGCATTCCACTCTGTAAATTACTGCTGCCTGTATTATACAGGCCTGCTGATACGAATTGGTATGGATTCAGGGTTACTTTGCCCATTCCTTTCACGTCAAATTCATATTCCGAGATAATCTCCGGAGTCTTTTTACCGTTATATGCCATACAGCGAAGGCGAAATTCTCCGTCTCCAAGTACCGTAATCGTAGCTTCGCTTCCCTCAGCCTCCACTTTTGCAATGTTGGTTTCAATGCCTCCTACCGTATATGCTTTCCATACAATCTCTTGATCGGTCGCATTTGCAGGCAGTATCTTTGCCGAAAGCTTTGTGATCCTATTTTCTTTATTCATATGACAGGTTCCATGATTGGTTAGTTCAATTTTACGGATTGGAACTTCCCTATTTGGTTCCGACTTGCAATTCTCCATCAATGCTGTGATTCCGTCAATTCTCTCACACGGCACTGCCTTCAGAGTCATCTCTTTTGCAGATAGTCCTTCTGATAAAACAGAAAGGAGGATATCTCCCGCTTCCTGTTTTGCTGCAATCATAGCAATTAATTTACCGCTGAAAAGTTTTCTGCTGGTACCCTTATATTGATCATAATCTGTACTGTCACCGTTATCTAGTCCAACCAGACGACCCGCTCCGATTACTTTTACTTCCACGCGGTTATTCGCGTTCGCAACTGGATTGCCCATCTCATCCTGCATAGAAATCTCAACAAAGATGAGATCTTGCCCATCTGCTTTCATTATGGTCTTATTCGGTTTTAATATAATTTCAGACGGATCGCTATAAGAGCTCTGAATATCTTCTGCAATTATCACATTATTTTCATCATAAGCAACCGCTTTAATGAAGCCAGGTTGATAAGGAACCTGCCATTCTCCGCTTAGTTTTCTGCCATGTTCATGATCAATTTCAAAGATTCCCATCGACTTGTCATTCACAAAAAGCTCCGTCTTCGGTGCATTGGAATAGATCCGGATATCAATCATCTGGCCTTCATTAAAATCCCAATAGGGTAAAATATGTACCATTGGATTTGTCTTATAATCCGTCCACTCTGCTTGATAGAGATAATAAGAATCCTTTGGGAACCCTGCCGTATCAATATGTCCGAAATACGAGTTCTTGGTATTATACGGAGTAGGTTCTCCTATATAGTCAAACCCTGTCCAGATATACTGCCCAAGACAGAACTTTGCTTCCCTGTCGTCGATAATATTATGCTGCGTGCTCTTAGCGCCCCAGCCGGTACAGCAGTTGCCAAGCGAAGAACACTGTTCATCGTCATGTGTAAGCACGACCTTATTCGCCGGGAAATGATAGATGCCCCTGCTCTGTACGGTGGAAGCTGTCTCACTGCCATAGATTACCCAGTCCGGGTACTTCTCATGATGCTCCTGATATAAGCGCTCTGCATAGTTATAACCGGCTGCCTGAAGTTCATTCGCACATTTTTGTGCACCCTCCCAGGGCATATAATTCGATCCGATTGTTGTGATGCCGTTCCCCTTTGGATCATGCAGTAAGACAAGATCTCTTAACATTTTAGTAACTTCGAGACCCCTTGCATCCGCATGAGTGTCATAGATTTCATTTCCAATACTCCACATTATTATGCTTGGATGGTTTCTGTCACGTCTGACCCAGCTGGCCACGTCTCTTTCATGCCACTCAGGAAAGAAGTGAGAATAATCATAATCTGTCTTCTGTCGTTCCCACATATCAAAGGATTCCGAGACAATCAGAATTCCCATCTCGTCTGCCAGCTCCATCATTTCTACGGAAGGCATATTATGAGAGGTTCGAACCGAGTTAACGCCCATATCCATGAGCAGTTCCAGTTGTCGTCTGAGGGCTGTCTTATTCATTGCCGCCCCTAAGGCTCCAAGGTCATGGTGTTCGCAGGCGCCATGCAGTTTCAGATGTCGGTCATTGATGAAGAATCCTTCGTTGCAGTCAAAGCGAAGCGTCCGGTATCCAATTTTCTGCGTAAACGTATCGAGAACAACTTCATTTTCCATAATTACGGTTTTTAGCGAATATAGATAAGGACTTGTTGTACTCCAAAGAATCGGCTGCTTCATGAAAACGACCTGGCTGTCCGTCACAATCTCATTGCTACCTTCTATCAGATTTTGGGAATTTGCTACCAAAAGTTCTTCCTGATCAAAAATCATATGTTTGATCGTAATATTTCCGGTGGTCTGTACTGCTACTTCCGTCTCAATCTCAGCATACCAGCCATTATCTTCTTTTCTCGTATGAACGTAGATTCCGTCAGTCACAAGGTGAGTAAGTGCGGTGGTCTTAAGCCATACATTCCTGTAAATGCCTGCTCCCGAATACCATCTGGTATTCGGAGACTGATTGACGGCTTTTACTTTGATTTCATTGCTTCCTACTTGCAGCAGCTTCGTGATATCAAATTCAAAAGAGGAGTAGCCATATTTCCATTCTCCAGCTACCACATCATTAACATACACCGTAGAGTTCATGTACACGCCTTCGAAACAGATGCTGATGATTTGTCCGGATACCTTCTTCATCTGAAAGGTTTTACGATACCACCCTTCACTGTCTTCATATAAGTCCTCGGTATTATAGATCAGCCAGTCATGCGGCAAATCCACCGCTGACCAGATAATATTTTCTCCGTTTACTACCGGTAACTCGGTAGCAACTACTTGTTTTGTAAATTCCCAATTATCATTAAATAAACGTCTTCTCTCCACAGCTGCCTCCTTGTAATTATCGCCTGCCTGTTTTACTTGGAAGAAAGCCTTGAAACTGCTTCTCCAAACTAAGACCTACTTTATGCCTATCATAATAAATTATTCTTCTGGAATCAATGTTTTATATCATACAAACAATGTTGCTTATCGCTGCCCTACAGCATCTCAAAAACTGGAAGAACAAGGAATGAGCACCACTGTGCGAGTTTCGCAGTTCTTCTGCGTGAAGAATCTTCGCAATATGAAGATTCTTCACACTACCATCTTCCAGCTAGACAGTGCAAGCCAGTTCTGCTTATGTTCATAATCCGGCAGAAAGCTTCCTACCAGCCTCCAGAAGGATCTGTCATGATTCAGGTGGACCATGTGACACATCTCATGGACTACAACATAATCAATGACTTCAAGCGGTGCCATCGCAAGTTTCCAGTTAAACGTCATCTGATATTTGGAATCACAGGTTCCCCAGGTGCTCTGACTTTCGGATATACTGACGGACCGTGGTTTTGTCTTGAACTTGCTTTGATGAAGCTTGATACACTGATTCACCAGCGTTTTACATTTCTGATAATAGAACCTTTTCAGTGCCTGTTTGATTCGCTCTTCTTCCTTAGACTTCACATAGATATGTAGCTGATCCTCGGTAAGTTCCACATAGTCCTTACCAATCTCACTGTCTTCAAAGATAAGAATCGGATAGGATTTCCCAAGGTATAAAAACACTTCCCCCATATCATATGCCTTTGTCTGCGGCCCTTCGAGACGTTCCTTCATTTCTTTCGTTCTCTTCATAATCCAGTCCCACTTCTGCTCGACTGCTTTTGTAATCACTTCCTGCGTGGTTTCTCTTGGAACTTCAAGCTCTATCTTTCCATAAGGATTTATACTGATTGCTATTGTTTTACGTTTTTTATATTTAATATCAAAACTAATCGTTTCATCATTAAAAGTATATATCATAATGTCTCCTTCTTATCTGTCTTTCTGCTAATCGTTTCACAAATAATATAACAGCTTCCTATGATGTCGCACTGCGGCATCTCAAATACCTTTAAAGAACAAAAAACAGGCACCACTATGCGAGTTTTATAGCTCTTCCGCTTGTAGATTCTCTACTTCACGCTGTATAGATGCTCTACTTCACACCATTATAATCTAAATCCGTTTAATATGTTAGATAGCAAGCTATGGGAAATCGAGGTTTTCTTTAATTCTTATTTTATCTCTTTTCTAATAATAATTATACTCTAACAAGCAGAATATGATAATTAAGTATTTACTACTAATAATTTTTAATCACAAATCTTTAATCAACAGAAAAAAATTATTGTATTTATTTCCATAAATGCTACAATTAATAGGTCATCTCATTATATTTATTATCACCAAAATATTCTATCCCAAATCCAACAAATTTGCATATAACCTAAGGAGTCAGGTCAATGAAAACCCTATTAAAAAGATTTAGTCTGAAAGGCCATAGCAGGCTTTCCATCGTTTATTTAGTGCTGCGGTTATCTGTAGTTCTCGTAATCTTCGATCAGCTGCGCAGTCGTAATTTTGAAAACATATTTCTTTGCATCTTAACATTAGTACTATTTTTTATTCCAAGTTTCATTGAGAAACGAATTCACATTGATATTCCTGACACTCTGGAAATCATCATGTTATTATTCATCTTCTCTGCTGAAATTCTTGGTGAGATCAAAGAATATTATCTCTTATTCCCGGATTGGGATACCATATTACATACTCTGAATGGATTTCTTGCCGCAGCAATCGGGCTTTCGCTGATTGATATCTTAAATAAAAATGATAAGTTTTCCATCAATATGTCGCCTTTGTTTGTAAGCCTGGTTTCCTTTTGTTTCTCCATGACCATCGGCGTTGTATGGGAGCTCTTTGAATTCAGCATGGACAAATACTTCGGTTTTGATATGCAGAAGGACACCTTAATTAACACGATACGGACGGTAACCCTGAATCCAACGGGAGCAAATGTTCCGATTACAGTGAATGTCGATAGTCTTATGGTAAACGGTATTCCCTGGAACTCCTATATTGACATCGGGCTCATTGATACGATGATGGATCTTTTCGTTAATTTTGTCGGAGCAATCGTCTTCGCTGTCTTTGGTTTCTTCTATATTAAAAACAGAGGCAAAAGTACCTTCCTATCGCGTTTTATCCTTACCTCCAACCTTATCCAGCCAGAATCTGGGGAGCTGGAAATTACAATTTTAGAATGTGAATCCTCGGAAATTAAATAATCAAAAATAAAAGAAGGCTCCTTCTGAGTTGAACAGATGATTCTTACTGTTCTTCCTAGGCAGGAGCCTTCTAAAATAACTCTATCTTATTTCGTTTCTTTTGATTTTGGAAGGATCGTGTTAAGCAGAATCGCCATAATCGTTGCGATTACTACTGGAGACTTTCCAAAAATGGTAGTTGCCCATTCCGGGAATTGTGCTAGTGATCCGGAAGCCTGGGTAACTCCGATTCCAAGTGCAACTGATAAACCTACGATTGAAGTATTACGATAATTTAATGGTTCCTTGGCAATCAACTTAATACCGGTCATTGCAATGGATGCAAATACGGCAATCGTTGCGCCACCAAGAACTGCGTAAGGAATCGTTGTAAGGAGTGCAGAAAATTTCGGAATTAATCCTGCCACAAATATAATTATTGCTGCTAAACCAAAAATCGTTCGGTTCACGACTTTTGTTGTAGCAACGATACCAACATTCTGGCTGTAAGTTGCAGTTGGAAGACCGCCTAGAAAAGCTCCGACAATATTACTGATACCATATCCGACAATACCACCTTTTAGTTCGTTATCGGTAGGCATTCTGTCCATTCCACCTTCTGTGGTAGCCGAAAAGTCACCGATTGCCTGAACTGAATTGATAATAAAGAGGATGGAGATGGCAACAATACTAGATATTTCAAATTTGATTCCAAAATGCATTGGAACCGGTACCTGGAATACTCCAGCAGAGGCAACATTTGCAAAGCTGACCATGCCTAAGAACAGTGCTACAATATATCCTGCAATAATTCCAAACAGAATGGAAGCTATCTTGAAGATACCTTTGCCAAAATGATTCAGTGCGATTACCACAGCTAATGTAAATAAAGCAACCAACCAGTTCTTTGGTGATCCGTAGCTCTCACTGCTTATCCCTCCGGCCATATAATTAACAGCAGTTGAGTATAAGGATAACCCGATTGTAAACACAACGGTACCTGTAATTAATGGTGGAAATAGAATTCTAAGTTTTTTGATAAACAATCCTACGATAATAGCAAAAACACCTCCAACGAGTTGTGCTCCAAATATAGTTGCAATATCATATCCCTGCGCAATCGCCTGTAAGCTAGGAAGATACGCAAAACTAACTCCTAGAATAACTGGAAGTCCGGAACCTATTCTAAATTTACCGGCAAACAGCTGTAACAAGGTCGCTAATGCTGCAATTACTAAGGATGATTGAATTAAAATAACTTTGTCAGCGGGAGAGCATCCTGCTACACCTGCTACTACAATTGCAGGAGTTACACATCCTACGATCATTGCCACTACATGTTGAAGTGCCAAGGGAATCGCTTCACTAAACATTGGCCTTCCTTCTAATTGATAAATGGAACCATATAACTTTGTTTTCATATCCAACAAACCCTCCTATGGTGAATCACTTGATGATAAGATTGTATCATAATATCTTTAATAAATCTACCATTTTCAGGACGAAATTAGATTAATTAATCAATCTAATTTAACGTTGTAAACCGCTCTGTTTTATGTTGTATTTTATTTCTTTTTTTATCCATTATATCCTATTTAGTGGGATTTCAACCCTTATATATGTGAATAAATTCTTGCTGTAATTCAATATGATTTTTTAACATATTTTACTTTTTCTAGATTTTTTTAGAATAATATTTCTTCTATTGCTTTAACTGCTACCTCCACTTCCTCTTCGGTATTCTCGTACCCAAAGGAAAATCGAAGGGTACCTCTGGGGAAGGTTCCTAGTGTTTTATGTGCATTCGGTGCGCAGTGCATTCCGACTCTTGCCATTATTTTATACTCATTGTCCAGTCGGAAGGCTAATTCTGCTTCATCTATTGTCTCGCTTTGAAGGCTAACCACAGCGCTTCTGTTTTCACAGTTTAATTTTCCTATCACACGAATACCCTTTATTTTCATTACTCCATCTATAAATCTCTGCGTCAGCTTTAATTCCTTTTCTCGAATCTGATCTATTCCAATATTCTCGATAAATTCAAGGCTTGCTTTTAGACCTATAATTCCAGGTAAGTTAAGCGTACCTGCTTCAAATTTATCAGGTAGAAAATCCGGAGTATTTTCTGTATCCGAGATGCTTCCGGTGCCTCCTGTAATTAACGAGGTCATCTCCTTGGCCATTTCATCCGTAATAAGAAATCCACCGATACCCTGTGGTCCGAGCAGTCCTTTATGTCCAGTAAAACACAATGCATCAATCTTCATTCTTGTCATGGAGATTGGAAATATTCCTGCTGTCTGCGCACTGTCCACGACAAATTTCAGCCCGTGCTTATGTGCTATCGCTCCTACCTCTTCGATTGGAAGTAAGGTTCCGCAGATATTAGAGGCATGCGTCATGACGATGAGTTTGGTATTGGGCTTGATTAGTTCTTCTATTTTCTCTATCTCAAGTTCACCGTATTGATTACAGGGAATCCTGTCAAATGTTACTCCTCTTTCTTTTGATAGCTGAATCAAGGGACGCATCACGGCATTGTGCTCCATCCCGCTCACTAGAACATGGTCCCCCTCCCGCAGATAACCTTTCAGTATCATATTAATAGCATAGGTTATATTCATCGTAAAAATCACATTTTTCACTATCTGAGGAATTGGTTCAAAATCAAAGAAGCGGCATAGCTTCTCCCTGGTTTCATAGACTTCTCCTGCGGTTTCATATGCTGTCTCATAGCTTCCGCGATTAATGTTGGTGCCCGATTCATTCATGAATTTCATCATAGCCTCTATGACGCCTTTTCCTTTCGGAAATGATGTCGCTGCTTGATCTAAATATATTCTGTCCATAGCTACCTCCATTATCTTCTTCAGCTCCGTTCGCATGCTTTCATTATATGATGAACATAGTGCTTGTTCATCATCTTCGGCTCCGTTCGCATGCTTTCAAGCGAGCTTGAAGCATGTTCTCTACGCTTTCATTATATCATAATTTATCTTCTATCCGAAATACTTTTTGTGCTCGTCTTTCGCATTGGTTTTACTCATGTTATAATGGTATATGAGTTATAGGAGGGTCACTTATGGATTATTATTTAATTACGTTTTCCAGTACACATTCTGCGATTGCTGCACAAAAATATCTAGAAGGGAAGTTATCCTTTCATGTCTGTCCTACTTTAAGGGAAATATCAAATAGCTGTGGAATCTCGCTGAGGCTGGATTCTTCCACTTATGACGAAATACAGGGGCATATGCTGCAATTTCCACTTGGCATAGAGATGTATAAAATTTATCATGTTACGTCCTCTGCAATTACAGAAATGAAATAATCAATATAACATTATTATCTATTATAGAAAGAAGATGAACTGGTAGGAATCGAATCGCAATTATTAGATAGCTGCTAATATTTGCGATTCGCAAAACACCCGTTCATCTTCTTTTATAATATCATCAAAAATATTTGTAAAATATTTTACATAATAAAAATTACATAACAAATTTCCTTCTTCCATCTTTTTGCGAAGTTCTTCTGTCTTGTTTTATGCTTTCGGTTTACGGTAATAGGTATCCTCAAGCGGGTACTTACATCTGAATTGGCTATCTTTCTTATAATATGCATTCTGTAATGCCGGTGCACCCATAGTACATACAATTTCACCGATACCCTTAGCGCCAAAAGAAACATGTGACAGATTTTTCTCTACCAGATGGGTTGTAATCTCCGGCATCTGGGGAGCCTTAAAGATTCCAAGGGTACCCAGTTTCGCTTGCGGGATTCCATCTTTTAGAGGGAAGTCTTCCGTCAGACCATATCCAAGTGCCATTGCAACGCCACCTTCTACCTGGCCTTCCGCAGACATCGGATTAATTGCTTTCCCGATATCATGTGCTGCAATCACCTTAACTACTTTACCTTCTAAGTCCAGAACAAAGAGCTGCGTTGCATAGCCGTATGCAATATGGCTGACTGGATTCGGTTTTGGTGAACCCATCGGGTCGGACTTGAAGTCAAATTCTCCAATATATTCTTTATCTTCTAGTTCCTCTAAACAATACCCATAATCCAAATCTTCTTTTAACTGCATCGCTGCCTGACGTGTTGCCTCTCCAGCAAATACCGTCTGGCGGGAAGCTGTTGTGGTTCCCGAATTCGGAGTATATTTGGTATCCGGATGTTCAATCACTATTTTATCTGCAGATACTCCTGTGACTTCTCCGATAATCTGGT
>JBASOB010000327.1:0-1764 GCA_049657865.1 Mobilitalea sp. | reverse complement strand
GTTTTGTATGCTTCGGTAAGAAGTTGATCCGCTGAACGGTATCTGCAGCAAGGAAAACATTGCAATGATCACCCTTGCAAATATTTCAAATCTGGTCATAATCGCAGTGATCGGTATTTCGGCAGTCATCTTGATTGCAAGATCAAAAGCCAAGAATAAAGGACTCAAGAAGGACGTATAAATGAAAGCAATTGTCTTTACCTATAAAGGCGAAATCCAGGGCCGGATCACGGTAAACGGAAAGGAGCCGAGAGACCTTTCTCTTTTTACCATGGGGACGCAGGTGGGAAGCATTCTTCAGGGCCAGGATTGCCAGTTTGTGGGACTGAGCTCCGGGGAAGACGTAGCCTTTGCACTCGAGAATGACTGAGTACCGCCGGAGGATATGGGTCCTGTTGTTGACAGAGCCCTCGCCCAGGTCGATATACTGCCAAAGTGCGGTCTGAGAACAGAACCGAGTCAAGGAAGCTCTGAAGATCTGCGGGCTTTATGAATACAGAAACTGGCCTGTAGCCTCTTTGAGCTACGGCCAGAAAAAAAGAGTGATCATTGCGTCCATCCTTTCCATGGGACCGAAGGTCATCATTCTCGATGAGCCGAAGGCAGGACAGGATTACACGAGCTACAGGGAATTCATGGCCTATCTTGACAACATCAAGAAGACCGGGATAGGCATCATCCTGATTACCCACGACATGCATCTTGCGCTTGAGTATGCCGACAGCAGCGTGGTGCTTTCCGGCGTGGAGGATCTAAGCTCCTTTATAGCATATTTCACAAGGAGGATCGGCGGTGAGGTGCATCATGAGTAAAAGCGGTTCCCTTTATGTTGAGCGGCAATCCATATTCCACGGTTTTTCATTTTTGATGACCTGCTTTCTTTTGATATTTTTATTATAACAGGTTCATTATTTTCGGCCATTCCTTTGTCGAGTTTTCTCAGACCATTATAACTAACGGCGATATCACTATCCATATTTGTAATGAACCTATTCAAGGTTTCATTATGCCCATTTTTAAATTGGGCAAAAAAGTCGCTAACCAAAAATATAATTCTGTTGATAAAGCCCATGATGAAGTTAAAATTCGCATGAACAGTTGTTAATCAGCAGACACTAAATTAAAATAAATAAGAGTAAGAGCCCCAATATTGGAGCTCTTACTCACTTCTTAATAAAAGTTTGTTTTAATCATCTTAAATAATTCTATTGTAAATACTTTTTTTGAATCCTCCTAGTGTAGATAGTACCTAATTTAAATCTTGAGATTATTATATGCTATGTTAACTTAAAATACAACTATTATTATAAATATTTTATTAAATTTTTAACCAGTCGACATCAGGTTTTGTGATTCTTCTTGAATTTACATATGCCCATTCAAGTGTTAATATAGTTTTACCTATATATCTATAAGTAGCTTTATCTACTACTAAAGCTAAATCAGCGGTATTATTTCCTTTTAAAAATAATGGTAATAATAATTGTATTTTAGAATTACCAGTATTTTTATCAGTATAAAATTGTGGTATGGCAATTTTATAATTACGTTTTAATTTTTCTATTATTGTCTTAACAGAGTTTTCTAGTAATGCACGAATAATATATTTACTATCATAACCTATAGACTCAAATCTATCAAAATTATCGTCAATTATATGATCATAATCTATATCAATTGGTAATCCTTTATCATATATAAAATCGGATGGATCGGTAAAATAATCAGCTATATCTGGTAAATTTTCAAAACATTGCATATTAG
>JBASOB010000326.1:0-2036 GCA_049657865.1 Mobilitalea sp. | reverse complement strand
GGTTATTCCTTTGAATATACAACTTTTAATTTTTTAATTCCTCGTTTTTTTAATTCATGACGCATTACTTTTGCTAATGGGTCCATGGATGTTTTGTATATATCCGCAACTTCAAACTTTGTCGGATCTAATTTGTTACCTGCACCCATACTGCTCATAATAGGCACATTGGCTGCATTTGCCCTTACTATTAATTCAAGCTTTGCAGTAACTGTATCCACTGCATCTACTATATAATCATATTTTGTAAAGTCATACTTATCAGCATTATCTGGCATATAAAAGCATGCATTTGTTTCAACCTTGGCTTTGGGATTAATATCCAATATTCTTTCAGCCATTACTTCAACTTTTTTTCTTCCAATAGTTTTTCTTGTAGCAATTAGCTGCCTGTTTATATTTGTAAGACATACTTTGTCGTCATCAAACAATACAAAACTTCCTACTCCGCATCTTGCCAATGCTTCTGCAACATATGAACCGACACCGCCGATGCCAAATATTGCTACTGTAGAATTTTTTAATTTTTCCATGGCTTCTTCACCTAATAAAAGCTGAGTTCTTGAAAATTCGTTTAACATAATATCCTTTCTTGAAATAATGCAATAATATTGCGTACCATTTCCATATGTTTAGTTTTTAATTATTTTATTTCATTCTTTTCTTTGTCAACTTCTATTATTCCGCAGTCTCATTCACAAAAATATTTACTCCCTTTGGTCGTATATTTTTGGGATTCGTTGCGAATGACCTACCACTATTTTTCAGAAAATCAAGTTTAGGGGGCATTCCTCTGCCAAACAGGGTTAGGGCATCACCAATTTTTACATACATCAATCCACATTTTACACTTAGATATTTTTTCCAGTTCATCTAGTTTAAGTTCAATTGCTGAGTTGCTGCTTCCGCATGCAGGAAACATAGTTTCAAATCTTTTCATGGAATCATCCAAATATACTGCTACATTATTAGGAAGAGCAAACGGGCATACACCGCCAACAGCATGGCCGGTATATTGTTCAGTATTTTCATGAGCAAGCATTTTTGCTTTAAATCCAAATTGTTCTTTAAATTTCTTGTTATCTATTTTTGCATCTCCTGCCACTACAATTACCATTGCATCATCACCATTATAAAATGTAAGTGATTTTGCAATTCTCGCTTCTTCTGTTCCCAATGTTCTGGCAGCTAATTCTACAGTAGCTGTTGATTCACTCATTTCAAGGATGTCCTCATCCTTGTTAAATTGTTTTAAATATTCTCTTACCGTTTCTACAGACATTCGTCATCCTCCTAATTTTAAATAAAATAAAACCCTCTACGAAGAGAGGGCAATTTACATAGTCCATCTCCTCATCTTCCAAAGTAATACTTTGTCGGAATTAGCACCTTTCAGAATATTCTGTAGGTTGCCGAGACATCAACGGGCCGATCCCTACGTCTCTCTCGATAAGAAGTTTTTATTCAATTATTGTGATTACTTTATACCATATGTGTTTATTTGTCAATCAAAAAAATGAAAATATTTTTAATTTTTATAGTTTATTAAGTTTATAACAAAATTAACTATTGAAATTTTAACATTGCAGCTATTTCAAAAATTTGTATTGATTAGCTGCCCAAATGCCTTTTTCACCTTCAACAAAGGGTATCTATACCTCGTGGTAACCCACTTTCCGCCAGCTATGTGATAAAGTTATATTACATAATAATTATTTTATTTTCAATATATTTTATGCATTCTCTATAATGCGATTTACTTGCTCTTCAATTTGATTTATCATGAATTCTTCTGTGATTTTTTCCTCATAAAGCTTGGACATTGCTTTATCTGTTTGATTTTTAATATTTTTAACTGAATCCAGAGTTTTGCCTATTACAGATTGTATAACCCAGTCAAATATTAAACCCTCGAAAAAACTGTCTGCAAAATTATCAAATGTGCCAACAGCAATTTCAGCTCCTGTCATCATATTAATATCAGAAATTTCTCTTTTAAGCCTCCCAAGCATTCTCTGAGCTTCTTCAGCATATTT
>JBASOB010000325.1:0-4022 GCA_049657865.1 Mobilitalea sp. | reverse complement strand
TTTTTGTATTCTTTTTTACTGTTTTTATCATTGGACAAATTATGAAAAATAATTCCATTGTTGATATTGCATGGGGGTCCGGATTCGTCATCTCGGCGTTATACAATTTTTTCAGAAATCCAGAACCGGGATTAAAAGGAATTATCATTACGATTTGCATTTCTATCTGGGGCTTACGTCTTTCTTATCATATTGCAAAACGAAACCTTGGAAAGCCTGAAGATTATCGCTATGTTAATATGCGAAAGCAATGGGGAAGTAAGTTTGTGTTATTAAAATCATTTTTTAATGTATACTTTTTACAGATGATAATTATGTATGTTGTAAACTTACCAGTAATATATGGAAATACAGCAACACAAGAATTATACTGGTATAACTGGTTTGGAATTCTCTTATGGGCAATCGGCTTTTTCTTTGAATCATATGGAGATTACCAGCTGAAACAATTCAAAAAAAATCCATTAAACAAAGGAAAAATAATGGATAAAGGTCTTTGGTCACTAACAAGACATCCGAATTATTTCGGTGATTCCTCTATGTGGTTTGGAATATTCTTAATTGCAATTATGAATATCACTGGACTATGGATTATTGTAGGCCCTGCCCTCATGACTTTCTTTTTAGTTTTTGTATCAGGGGTAAGACTTCTAGAGAAGAAGTATAAAGGTCGTAAAGAGTTTGAAGACTATAAGATGCGAACAAGTGCATTTATACCATGGTTTCCAAAAAAATTAAAAACGGAGGGCTATGAAGATGGGAATAATTAAAACTTATTTAATCGCTTTAGCAGTATTTTTTTTAATCGATATTGTGTGGTTGGTTGTTGTAGCCAGAAAGCTATATCAGAAGGAATTAGGATACATAATGAGTGAAAAACCAAATTGGATTGTTGCGGCTTTATTCTACTTGATATTTATTGCTGGACTTGTCTTTTTTGTTATTAATCCTGCATTGGAAAAAAACAGTTGGACCTATGCTTTGTTTGTTGGAATGTTATTTGGATTGATAACATATTCCACCTATGATTTGACAAATCTTGCCACATTAAAGGATTGGCCTATCAAGATTACAATTATTGATTTAATATGGGGTACCTCTTTAGGTGGATTGGTTTCTACTGTTACTTTTTTCATTTTAAAGAGATAATACAGAAAACTGGCCTATAGTAACTTCGGGGCTGTCCATATTACAATCTATCACTAATAATATTATTACGCCTTCGCATGAAAGAAAATTTGAAATCAAAATAGTTATAATATGAAGTGTGTTATTGTTAAATGAAATAAGAATGTAATGTACTACATAATGCCGATATCCATAATTAATGGGTATCGGCATTAATTTCATTTAATATATCACTTTGAATTTTACCAATATTATTAATATTGAAAATTAACCAGCTAGTTATCTCATAAAATACTTGCTGTATTTTATGCGTTTAACAGTCTGAACAACAATAAGCGGTATTATTGATAAAAGTCCAATACTCATGTACTGTTGGTTCGTTAAGATGCTTATTTCAAATATCTTATGCAACGGTTCTAAGAACAGTACTGCTGATAACAATAAAGTTCCTAATATTATTGCTAAATAACTAAATGGATTAATCCATAATGTTTTTAGAGAAAGAGGTGCATCATTTCGACAATTCAAGCTATGAACTAGGCGTGATAAACTTAATGTTGCAAAAGCCATTGTCATACTTTCGCTATGACTGCCATTCTGATAGCCTAAATAGTACGCAATCATGGTTACAACAGCAATAATGGTCCCTTCAAAAAGAACCTGTAATCCGAATTTCCTGTCAATAATTGGTTTTTTTGAATTTCGAGGTTTCTCTTTCATTAATTCGCTATGAACTGGCTCAAGACCAATCGCTATAGCCGGCAAACTATCTGTCAATAAATTAATAAAGAGTAAGTGGACTGGCGAAAAAGGCGCCATTAGACCCATTATAGAGGTATAAACTACTGCTAAAATTCCTGCAGTGTTACCTGATAAAAGAAATCTTACGGCATTCTTAATATTCCCATAAATGCTTCGTCCATTGTTAATTGCCTTGATAATAGTGGCGAAATTATCATCCGTTAAAACCATATCAGCTGCATCTTTTGCCACTTCTGTCCCTGTAATCCCCATGGCAATACCAATATCCGCACGCTTAAGAGCAGGTGCATCATTGACACCATCCCCTGTCATAGCAACGACATGACCAAGTGCTTGCCATGCACTAACAATACGTATCTTATGTTCCGGTGATACCCTTGCATAGACTGATACTTTCGGAACTAAAGCAATCAGTTCTTCCTCCGTTAGATGTTCAATATCCGCACCTTCTAGTGCCTGATCCCCTTCTTGCAAAATACCGATTTGTCGTGCTATGGCAGAGGCTGTCACTTTATGATCTCCAGTTATCATAATTGGTTTAATACCAGCCGCTATACAACTTTCTACAGCACCTTTCGATTCCGCTCTTGGCGGATCCATCATAGCAACTAGTCCAAAAAGAATCATCTCATCTTCATGCGCAAATGTTAATGTATTTTCCTCTACTTCTTTCCACGCAAAAGCTAATACACGCAAACCTTGATTTGCTAGTTCGAAGTTAATCTTATTGTAGATATCCTTATCTTCCTGCGTAATCAATCGAACCCCATGATCGGTCTCAATATGCGTTGAACGAACTAATAGGACATCCATAGCTCCCTTTGTGAAAACAACGGATTTACCATCTATATGTTGTAATGTTGTCATAAGCTTTCTGTCACTATCGAAGGGCAGCTCTGAAATACGCGGTGTAACTTCACGAACAATCATTTCATCTAAATGTAGACGTTCACCAAGGTCGACTAAAGCGATCTCTGTTGGGTCGCCAATTTCTTTTTCCCCGGTTGTAATTGCGTCACTACATAACAGTCCTGCCAACACCAGTTTATAATGCAGCCTATTCTCTTTGTCTATGGCGTCAACATCAATTAACTGATGATTTGTATAAATTTTTTGCACTGTCATTTTATTCTGTGTTAATGTCCCTGTTTTATCAGAACAAATAATTGATATACTGCCTAAACTTTCCACCGAGTGTAATTTTCGAATAATTGCATTTTCTTCAGCAAGCTTTCTTGTGCCAAGAGCAAGAACTATCGTTACAATTGAACTTAGGGCTTCCGGAATTGCAGCTACTGCAAGAGATATTGCGAACATGAGAGAATCCATAATTGGTGCTCCACGATACAAACTCAGTCCAAATACAATGCTAGAAATAATAATTATTAGCAATGCTAGTTTTTTCCCAAAATTATCTAAATTTTTCTGAAGTGGTGTAGCTTTTTCTTTGGCACTTTTTAATAACGATGCGATGTGGCCTATTTCAGTAGATACTCCAACCCCTGTAACTACAGCTTTACCACGACCATAGGTCACATGACTGCTCGAAAAAATCATATTCACTCGATCACCTATCGCCACATCGTCTTTATCAATCGGTTCCATTACTTTTTCCACACTAACTGATTCACCCGTTAATGCGCTTTCACTTATCTGTAAACTATTACTTTCGATAATTCTAGCGTCCGCAGCGATAAAATCTCCGGCTTCAACAATTAAGATGTCACCCACGACAACTTCCGAAGAAGGAATTTCGATCAAACGCCCTTCACGTATAACTTTTGAATTTGGTGCAGAAAGAGCCTTCAAGCTTTTTAATGATTGCTCTGCTTTTACATGTTGTATTGTTCCTAGCAAAGCATTAATAATAAGAACAACTATAATAACTACTGTACTCTCCAGTTTTCCCATCATTGCCGATACAGCTGCTGCTATTATAAGTATGATAACAAGAAAGTCTTTAAACTGTGAAAGAAAAATAATAGCCGTAGATACACTCTTGCTTTCTTCAAGCAGATTACTTCCATGGGTCTCACGTTGTTTTAATACATCTTCATTCGATAATCCAGTTGTCTGACTATTTAACTGTTTAAGTACCTCATCATAAGATAATTGGTAAAATGTTTTCACTT
>JBASOB010000324.1:0-6167 GCA_049657865.1 Mobilitalea sp. | reverse complement strand
CTATGCAGGTGGAGTAAAATTACTATCAAAAGAATTTGATGAGTGTAGGGATCTTCCAATAATAAGTGAGATGAAACAAAAGCTTTCGGAAAAGTTTGCATCTGAGAATCATGCCGGCCCAGTTGATGTATCCGATTTTTTGAATCTAGAGGATCAAGAAGAGATAGAAATGACCAGAAGGGATGTCTATGAGCAAGTGAAGTTATTACTTGAATTGATATAGATATGAGATTATAAACAAAAACCTCAAATGTATTAAAATACCAATATTTACTTAACAAAGGCTATTACATGTAAACTGTGTAATGGTCTTTTTTTGATGGAAATGATTTACTTTCTTCTATGTATAATGCGTAATGTTAAATGCTGCTTAACTTTGCACTCAAAAGTTAAATAACTGGGTAACGATTTAATCCATAGAAATCCGTAGAATAATACTTGTAAGAAAAAGCAAACCGGATTCGCTGATGCTTATATCAAATCCAAGGTTAGGAGGAATACTTTTGGCAGCAAAGGCAAATATAATCAAAATTTATGCAGATGCAGATTCTGCTGAGAAGGTGGATATTATCTGCAGATACTATCCAAATTTCATGGGAATCGTAAATGGTCATACCGAAGGACTTCGGTACATGATTGAGAATGAGAAGAGCTATAACCGAAAAGCATCTCACGGAGATCTGGGAATTCGAGTGCAATCGTTGGGACATCATAGTGACATGACTGGCGACTGCGCTGTAAACAATGTGATCACAAGGGAAGCAATTATAACCTGCGAATTTTCGGGAGGAATTCTGGATGGTGTTGATCGAAGTGATGAGTTCCAGAAAGAGGCATTTATTTTAAAAGATATGAGAAAAGACTATGAACTGTTTAATATGCAGCTAGGAATTCTTTCAAAAGATGAAAACAAGTTCTTCAAGTGTTATTTAAATGGAGAACGGAATTTATCGGATTTGGCAGATGAAGCTGGAATTCAATATGAGTCAGTGTGTCAAAAACTAAGACGAGTGAAAAAGAAGATTAAGATCCAGATGATTGGATTTTTAGATGGAAAGATGTAGGGGGAGACGAAGATGTCAAAAGCAAGAGTTGAAGTATCGCAGTTAGAAAATATGGTTACAACAGGACGAAAGAAATTTGTCAGATATGCAGAGGGGGCGGCCTTATATTCTCTCGGACTGCATACCTTTCAAGAGGTAGCAAAGGAAGCCAATGCAGTTTATCGGGTGAAGCGTTGTGTGCTTGTAAATACAGAAAAAGTAGATGAATACCTAGAGAATTTCTGTGATCCACAAAATTAAAAATCCAAAGAAATGCATTATAGTCCAATCAGTAAAAACCTGATAAAGTCGGACAAAAATGGATTGATTGTGTGGAATGGCTGGACTATAATACATATTAAATGAAAGACATCCATTGGCTTTCGTTTAGAGACACAATTTGAACCGGCTGTTCCTCTTTTGATAAGGAGGAAAGCAAATGGCTACAAAAGCTAGAAAAGATAGTAAAGGGTATGCATTAAGATTAGGTGAATGCCAAAGGAACGATGGAAGATATTCTTATTCCTATACGGACCGAAACGGAGAGAGACATTCGATTTATTCCAAGACGTTGCCGGAGCTACGAACACGAGAAAAGCAGCTTCAAAGGGATTATGAAGATGGATTGGATCCACATGCAGCAGCAAAGCTCACGCTGAATCATCTCTATGACAGATATATCAGTCAGAAACATGATCTAAAGCCTACCACAAAAGCAAATTATAAGTATATGTATAATCATTTTGTGAGAGATACTTTTGGAAAAAGAAAGCTGACAGAGGTTCGATACTCTGATATTAAGGAGTTCTATTACAACATAATCAGAGAAAAGCAGATGAAGCCTAATACGCTAGAAAATGTTCATACGCAGCTTCATCCAGCATTTCAGATGGCAGTAAGAGATGGCGTGATTCGCACGAATCCTACCGATGGCGTAATGGCCGAGATTAAGAAGAGTAATATTTGGGATCGCCCGAAGAGACATGCACTTACGATTCCACAGCAACAGGCATTTATGAATTTTTTGGAGAAGGATCGTGAATATGAGGGCTGGCTTCCAGTTATTACGGTTTTACTTGGAACTGGAATGAGAATTGGAGAGTGCCTGGGCCTTCGTTGGGAGGATGTGGATTTTGAGAAGCGTATTATCAGTGTGAATCATAATCTGACTGACCGACCGGACGACAAAGGAGAATGCAGGAAGCATATTCAGACTCCAAAAACGAAGGCTGGAACCAGGTGTATTCCTATCATCGATGACGTGTTTGAGGCTTTTCTCTCAGAATATGAGATTCAGAAATGCTTAGGATTTTGTGAGGAAGAGATCGATGGCTATTCTGGATTCATCTTTGCCACAGCATCGCATACCGTTTATAGTGCAAGTGCAGTGAATAATGCGATTCATAGAGCAACCAAGGCCTACAATGAAAAAGAAGAAAAGTTAGCAAAGAAAGAAAAGAGAGAAGTGGTAATCCTTCCCAACTTCTCAGCGCACAATCTTCGTCATACCTTTTGTACACGTTTCTGTGAAAATGAGACTAACCTGAAAGTGATTCAGGAAATCATGGGGCATGCGGATATTACCACTACGATGGATATCTATGCGGAGGCAACTGCAGAAAAGAAAAAAGAAGTAATGACAAATCTGGAAGGAAAGATTATAATAAGATAGTAATAAAAATTTCGAGATGTATTTCAAGTAAACGAAGTGTCTTTGACACTGATAGACTTTATTTGGATTTGTATAGACGAAATTGTAACGTCAGTCATAGGACCTCATCAAATGAGGAAGTAGACACAGTTAAGACGACAGATTCCTTCAGTTCTACGGAGTTCGGTGGATTAAATCGGGTTTCACAAGATTGAAAGAATGGCTCTCAGGAACATTCCAAGGAGCTCAACGGTAATATTCAAACGTACGTTCCCGACGATGAAGACATTAGACAAATAAAGTCAGTAAAATCAAGGGATTCAGCCATTTCGAGTTGCCAGTTTACATCGCTTGGTAGACAAATATAGACTGAAAATCATATATTAAAAGATTATTTTATCAAAACTAAATAGTTGAATGCAATTAAAAAGGACATTTTCCATGTTATTGGGAAGGTGTCCTTTTTCTGTTGTTATGTTAGAAAGTTGGCGATACTGTTAACGGCAAATCTTTTGAATTCCAACAGATACTGTTTTTGTCCATGACCAAAAGCCAACGGAATTCCTAT
This sequence comes from Mobilitalea sp., assembly GCA_049657865.1. Classification (GTDB taxonomy): domain Bacteria; phylum Bacillota; class Clostridia; order Lachnospirales; family Lachnospiraceae; genus Mobilitalea. The sequence goes on along the minus strand of JBASOB010000324.1, from coordinate 2,905 downwards.
TGTGATATTTTCTGTATTTCATCCTGAGTTCTTGGCCACTGAAAGCTTCCACTTTCAAGGCGTTTGTATAAAATCACAAAACCATCGTCTTCCCAGTAAAGAGCTTTTTAGTCTACTGCATTTTCTACCACAGAATAGAAAAGACGATTGGAAAAACAACTCCAGGTTTATACTGCTTATAACATTTTACGCATCCTATGATGTGTGAATGTATCAATGAGAGGCACAAGAGTCGCAGCAACAAAACCACCAGAAAAGCCATTATTATATAAATTCATGCCCGCATGCATATAACTTATGTTTACGACCATAGAAACATGGATGCCGCCAGCGATGATACCGAAGATAGGACCGTAAGCTTGGCTTATAGGAGCTAAAGTAGTACCGAAAAGGGCTGCTAATAGTATAGTTGTTGAATTGATATCATGTAAGGTGAAAAAACTGGAGAGGAAAACTCCTAGTATAATTGGTGACACATTTTTAAGGTTTTTGCCGTATGCACCAAATCCAGCTACGGTAAAGATACCACCTATAACAGGACCACTCAGTTGACCGCCAACCAACAGTACATACAATACAGCGATTATTCCGAGAAAGGACATGTTTATTAATGTCAATCCTGATCCGAACAATATAATATAATCCTTATTCGTTATATCAGACCCATTTAATAGGCGATAATATCCCCGCAACGACCATTTGTTTAAAGCAAGTCCCCATAAAAACATGACCAAAAATAAGAAACTAAGTAAATAGATGAGTGGTTCATTATTTCCTTTAGATATCAAATATACCGTGTCTACTTCAACGTTAAAACTCCTGAGTAGCGCTATAACAAATGTGCCAATAATGCCACATGTAAACCCTATGTTATAGAGATTGTATCCTTTGTGAAAACTTTTAAAATGTTCTGAAAGCGGGGGCAATATCAATCCAACAAATATACCGGACAAAATCCCTAGAGGGACGCCAATATAAAATGGAAGATTCAAATTAAATGTTATTTCAGATACGAGAGGACCCAAAGCCGTACCGAAAAGGGCTGAAAGTAGGCATTCTTTAAATTTATAACGGTGCAGTTTAGCATAAATAAAAACACCAAGTATAATTGGAATTGAGTTGTAGATATTTTTGCCAAAAAGTGAAAACCCTACAATAGTAAAAATGGCTGCTATGTAGGAACCATTCAACGTAACATGGCAGAACATAAGAAGGAAAATGCTTATAAATGCCATCAGAGAGGCATTCATGAGAGCTGCGCCAATGTTTGCAATCTTAAAATAATCCGTTATCAGATTGCACGGAGATTTCAAAATAATTATATTACCTTCGACAATTTCCTTAGGTGTGTTGAATATGAAAGCTGCTATAAACAACACGCCTGCAAAAATGAATAAAAAGTTATAGTTTTTACGGTCTATACCCGTCACCTCCCATTTTAAAATATAGACTATTACTAAAATAGCTAAAAACCCCATACTTCAGTAGGGTATGAAGTTGATGAATAAAGTGGAAAAAATTAAGATAGAAGGATATAGTGAAGCATATGCAGAAGCAAAGTTATGCCAGGATGTTATTATCAATGCGATTTCTAAAAGAAGTTTAAATAGAAATATCACCATAAAGGGTGGTGTTGTAAGGAGTAGTCTGTCTGATTAATTCAGCTAACACCTCCAAATAAATTTTTATATTGACATAGTTGCTGATAAATTGTGCTATATAAAGCCCTGAAGTTACTATAGGTCAGTTTTCTACATTATCTCTTTAAAATGAAAAAAGTAACAGTAGAAACCAATCCACCTAAAGATGTACCCCATATTAAATCGATAATTGTAATCTTAATAGGCCAATCCTTTAATGTGGCAAGATTGGTTAAATCATAGGTGGAATATGTTATCAATCCAAATAACATTCCAACAAACAAAGCATAGGTCCAACTATTTTTTTCCAATGCAGGATTAATAACAAAAAAGACAAGTCCAGCAATAAATATCAAGTAGAATAAAGCCGCAACAATCCAATTTGGTTTTTCGCTCATTATGTATCCTAATTCCTTCTGATATAGCTTTCTGGCTACCACAACCAGCCACACAATATCGATTAAAAAAAACACAACTAAAGCGATTATATAAGTTTTAAGTATTCCCATTATTATAACCCTCCGTTTTTCATTTCTTTGGAAACCATGGTATAAATGCACTCGTACGCATCTTATAGTCTTCAAAATCCTTACGACCTGTATATTTCTTCTCAAGAAGTCTTACCCCTGATACAAACACTAAAAAGAAAGTCATTAGTGCAGGTCCTACAATAATCCAAAGTCCATTGATATTCATAATTGCAATTAAGAATATTCCAAACCACATGGATGAATCACCGAAATAATTCGGATGTCTTGTTAGTGACCAGAGACCTTTATCCATTATTTTTCCTTTGTTTAATGGATTCTTTTTGAATTGTTTCAGCTGGTAATCTCCATATGATTCAAAGAAAAAGCCGATTGCCCACAAGAGAATTCCTAACCAGTTATACCAGTATAACTCTTGTGCTGTTGTATTTCCATATATTACTGGCAAGTTAACAACATACATAATTATCATTTGTAAAAAGTATACGTTAAAAAATGATTTTAATAACACAAACTTACTTCCCCATTGTTTTCGCATATTAACATAGCGATAATCTTCAGGCTTTCCAAGGTTTCGTTTTGCAATATGATAAGAAAGACGTAAGCCCCAGATAGAAATGCAGATCGTAATGATAATTCCTTTTAATCCAGGTTCTGGATTTCTGAAAAAATTGTATAACGCCGAGATGACGAATCCGGACCCCCATGCAATATCAACAATGGAATTATTTTTCATAATTTGTCCAATGATAAAAACAGTAAAAAAGAATACAAAAA
>JBASOB010000323.1:0-1781 GCA_049657865.1 Mobilitalea sp. | reverse complement strand
ACCGAGAATTGAACTTTCTTAACCATCTCAGAGCTGACTTCAAATGAAACCTTCTCAGGGTGATTCACAAATACCCCGTATCCCTTATTAGAAATGTAAAACGGAATATTCTTATAGGATTGATCCGTAGAAGTACCGCCGTCTTCGTTCCAGCAATCAACCGTCTGACCATTCTTAACAAATGGAGTAAAACGTTCCCCAAGTCCATAAATCAGTTCACCGACCGATAGTGACAGACGTTCTCTCATGTAAGTATCCTTGTCACTGCCATCGTCATAGGCAAGATCTCTCCAATTCGTCTTAACATAAGCTAGATCTTTCCCATTGCTGTCTGTAATCTTCTCGTTGCCACGGTAAAAGGTCATTTTCCAATTCTTTTTATTAATCTCAACTCGAAGGGTTCCGCTGAATACATTAATGAAATCATCGGAGTCTTCCACTCTGAGCTGGCTCTTATCATCAATTTCCAGTTCAAATTCAGGTGACTTTTTCTTCGTTCCAAGATAATGATTGGTCTGAATACGAAGCACTTCCGGTTGTGGTGCTGAAATCTTAATCGTAAGATTTATCCCACCTAAGGTATCTCCTCTAAAGTTGATCTTATGCGTTGGAGCACATAAGGTCACCTGATGTTCTTCTGTTTTCGTGAAATATACTTCAGCCGGAGTAAAAACCTCAGTACCTTCCTTCTGTATCCAACATCCATTACTAAATTTCATTGTAACCTCCCTCTTCCCACGAATGTGGGTAATTACAAATATAATACATTGCTGCCCTTAATCGGTGCCAATATCTTTACTGCTTCCTTGAAATAAGCCATATCACAGAATTGCTTCGAATATTATATTGTCTCTCACTTTAAAATTTGACAGATCACTAAACTATTTTGTTCATTATAGCAAATATCAATTACTATGAAAATGTACTATTTGGTTAAAATCATGGCATATTCTTTCCAAAATCTATTTTCGCCTAATGGATAGAATGTATGATTTATCTTTCGTCATAATTTATTTAAACGTTTCCTAAAAATTACGTAAAACCAGTTCTGTAATTCCTTCGTTAAAACCGCTCTCAATTCGAATGACTTTTACATGGTTGGAATAGGTGCTACGAATCATATCTTTTAACTCAGTCCCTCCATGAAATCCATGAATAATCCTAATACGATAAATACCGGATCCTGCTTTTCTAAGTTGATTATCGATTATTGTCATCGCTTGATATTTAGTTTGCCCATGGATATCAATTTCAATGATTGCAGACTGTGCTTTACTCATGTTGGATCACCTCACATTATAATTTATAACAGCTAATATTTTACACAACTTATCAATCTTTTCTTGATCTGAAAGATTTAATATTTAACCCAGTCTATTAACAGCTTCTGATCTGAATCAGGCTTGATTCCCTCTAACCATTTGGGGTACCAGCAATTAATGTACAGCTGCATCTCGGCTTTTGGATATCCCTGTTTCCATTCTTTAATCAGTACATTATCAATATAAAAACTAAGCAAATCCTCCTGATACTCCATCCTGTACTTGTGATATTCCTTCGTTGGATCAAATCCTAGTGTTCCAGCAAAATGCTTCCTCATCTCTCCATTGTCATAAGTAGTAAAATACAAAGTTCCCTTGCTGTCGTTTACTACTTCAATATCAATTTCATAATAATAATCCGGTGCCATATATAGAAAGACTCCGGTAATTGACGAAGGAGCATCTGGAAGTTTCATTCTCGCTTCATAGATTCCGTAAGTCTGAAGATCTTTCGTATAG
>JBASOB010000322.1:0-5012 GCA_049657865.1 Mobilitalea sp. | reverse complement strand
ATGTATATCAGAATACACCGTTTAATTTGGAGTAGAATGAGTGGAAACCTCTGTGTTTAATGAATCTGAAGTGGGTTTAGAAGAAAAATATGGATAATTCAGAAAACAATTTATATTATGGAAATTGATATATTTAATGTATAAGGAAGCAGTATGCTTGGAAATGACAATACCTAAAAAGGGAAACATCATAGCGAGCATGCTGCTTTTTAGTTTGGGTGGAAATAAATGATATGCATCGGCTTGCAATGACTGAATATCAATTTATTGCTGGTTTTCCTCTTGCAGAGATAGATCAGAAAAAGTTGAGTAATCTTGTGTAGTTTGAATCACAGCTCTGCCACGCAAGAATATTTAAAAGTCACTTCGATATCTGCTGACGCTTCAAGTCCTTAAATTAACAGGTCCTTCAAACAAATAATGTTACACCCCTTACTTTCGTAATAACCTAACATTTCCTCAATTTTCCTTTTATCATAACTGGTAACACAATCGGATAGGACAGTAACGCCATAATTTTCTTTGCGCATGTTGAAACAGGTTGATTTTACACAAGCAACAGCATCTGCTCCGGCTATATAGAAATCACATATATCATTTTTGCGAATAAAGTCTGTAAATTCTTCGCAGCTTAATGCGTTCCCTTTGAATTTCGTAAAAACATTCTCTGATACTATTTTCAAGTCTGAAGTTAATTCTGCCCCATAGGTATTGGGTTTAAAAGTCCTCGTGCCGTCTGATAAATTTTCATGCCTTATATAAATAACAGGAATATTATGATCGACGGCCCAATCAATTGCTTTATTGATATTGTCAATAACCTCCTTGTAATTCTTTGTTATGTCATTTTGAATATCAATGATTACTAAGGCTTTTTTCTCCATCGTGTTTCCTCCTGATCGGTAGATTGATTTGTTTACTTCTACATTATACCTTGTAATTGTTGACAACAGTATGGCAACAATCTATAATGATAACAAGAAATTTTGGAAGGCGGTGATCAGATGAAAGTTGACAGGCTTGTTAGCATTATCATGATACTCCAGGGTAAAGAACGTATCGGTGCACAGGAGTTAGCAGATATGTTTGAAGTTTCACTCCGCACAATCTACCGCGACATAGACTCTATCAACATGGCGGGTATCCCTATTCGCTCAACATCTGGAGTGGGCGGCGGCTTTGAAATCATGCAGGAATACAAGATGGATAGAAAGGTATTTTCGACTGCCGACCTTTCCGCTATCTTGATGGGGCTTACTAGTCTTTCCGGCATGATACGAGGTGATGAACTGGTCAATGCCCTGGCGAAAGTCAAGAGTTTTATCCCCGCCGACAGAGCGAAAGACATTGAATTAAAAGCAAATCAATTATATATAGATTTAAGCCCGTGGATGGGCAACCGGAACATACAATCCTATTTGGAAATAATCAAAACAGCGTTGCAGGAAAGCAAGCTGCTTTCGTTTGAATATGCAGACCGCTATGGAAATAAAACCACGCGAACAGCCGAGCCGTATCAGCTTGTACTGAAAAGCAGCCATTGGTATTGGCAAGGGTACTGCTATAAAAGAAATGATTTTCGATTATTTAAACTGTCCCGCACATCAAACCTACAAATACAAGAAAAAACTTTTACTCCACGAGATCATCAAAAACCACAGTTGGATTTTACTGATATTTTGGCAACGATGCAAACAAAAATCCAAATTCGTATTCATAAATCTGTCATGGAAAGGGTACTTGATTATTGCACTTATGAAGACTTTTCGCCAGACGGTGATGAGTATTACGTTGTTAGTTTTCCTTTCATAGAGAACGAATACTATTATAATATTCTTTTCGGGTTTGGGGATAAATGCGAGTGTTTAGAGCCGCTGCATATCCGCATGGAAATGAAACGTAGAATACATGATATAGCTACCATATACGAAAGTTAATACGTGGAATAAGGCGAAAAAGACAACCGCCTTGCCTTGCGTTTTAAACTTACCCGAAAGTAATGTAGCGAAGCTTGCAGAACTATAATGTAAGAAAGCCAAATTGATACCTATAAGAAGATTGAAGCCTATCTGAGCCCTGAATTTAGGGTTCATTTATTTTGGTTTGTTTTTTGTATAATATAAAGTATCTTCACTTTTTCGCTATGATTTATGTGACAGATAAAACAGATAAAATAAATCATTCCCAAGCACAATAGCCTTATTGCTGATGCGGCAAGCAATTCATAATTGGGCTGGTGAATATGCGGGAATAGCGATATTGAAATAATTGAAATTTATAGCTTTTTGTTTAATTCTGTTTAATTTTAAGAAATATAGTTGAAATAATTCTGAAAGTTCGTTATAATCTATATAAAAACGTTTTACCTAAATATCCTATCATGAAAGGATTTGAAAAATTGGTTACATTAAAAGAAATTGCGCAGATGTGTGATGTCTCAATTACGACTGTATCGAATGTATTAAACAATCAGCCAAAAGTGAGTGAGAAAACGAAGCAGAGAGTGTTTGAGGCGGTGAAACAAACCGGATATCAACCGAATTATTTTGCCCAAGGAATGCGAAAACAGAAGACTAGAATTATAGGAATTATTGTAGAGGATTTGGGAGTATTTAGCACACCGCCTATAGTTGAGGCCATCATGGCATATTGTGACGATAATAATTATCGAACGATACTTTCGAATATGAGACTCTATGACAGATGGCAAGATACCTGGTATTCTGATGAGAAAAAAATGCATTCAGTACTTCAGCCAATCATTCAAGAGCTGCTATCAATTAAAGTGGACGGTATTATGTATGTGGCCGGACATTGTCGGGATATCAATTATTTCAAAGATGATTTTAATATTCCGGCTATTATAGTATATGCGTTATCGGGGTCACCTAGATTTCCCTCTGTTGTATTTGATGACGAAAAAGGTAGTTATGATATAACGAAATATTTAATTTCAAAAGGACATCGTAAAATAGGTGTAATTGCAGGAGAAGCTAATAATCTACACACTCAAAAGCGAGGCGTGGGATATCAGAAAGCCTTATTTGAAGAGCAGATCTTATATAATCCAGACTGGATTAAGAATGGGGACTGGGAAAGAAAGTCAGGGTATGAACTAACGGGTAAGTTAGTAAACGAAGGCATCACAGCAATTTTTTGTATGAATGATTTGATGGCGGCTGGCGCATATGATTATCTTTATGAAAATAATTTAACAGTGGGTAAAGACATTTCAATCGTAGGATATGATAATAATTTAATTTCTGAGTACCTAAGACCTAAACTAACAACCAGTGACATTCCCCTAAAAAAAATCGGAAAGACTGCAGCAGAATATTTTATAAATCAGCTTGAAGAAGAGTCGTATAGTAATGAAAACCAAGAAGTTATAAAGTTGCCATGTAATATGGTGATAAGAGAGTCGGTAAGAAGTATTTAAAGAGTATTCAGCTTTTACAAACGTTTGGTACAACTTGATGAAGTAGTGAAGATTTATGTATACAGTGCAGAAGGAACAACGTATGCACATAGACTAGGGTAGGAAAAAGAAAAATAGAACAATCTATATATAAAACAGGATGAAGGAAGATTATTTGCTATATGGAAAAGGAGCTGTAAAATGAAAAAACAAGGAGTTAATCCATATCTTCCGTCATGGGAATATGTCCCGGATGGTGAACCTTATGTGTTTCATGACAGAGTCTATGTTTATGGCTCGCATGACCGCTTTAACGGGTATGCTTATTGCTTAAATGATTATGTTTGTTGGTCTGCTCCGGTGAAAGATCTTGCTGACTGGCGTTATGAAGGGGTTATTTTTAAAACTACGGATGTACAAAATAATGAAGATCGTGATAGCTGTCTTTATGCGCCGGATGTGGCAGTCGGACCAGATGGAAGATACTATCTATACTATGTGGATAGTAAGCGTTCCATAGTATCTGTTGCTGTCTGTGCTACATCGGGAGGGAAGTATGAGTTTTATGGTTATGTACACTATGCAGATGGAGTAAATTTAGGTGAGAGAGAGGGAGATGAACCACAATTCGATCCTGGGGTATTGGTAGAGGATGATAAAGTTTATCTCTATACCGGCTTTTGCGCAATCGGTGACAAATCCAGAAGCGGAGCGATGGCAACTGTTCTTGGTACTGACATGTTAACCATCCTTGAGGCTCCGGTTATTGTAGCCCCCAGTGAACCTTATAGCAAGGGGAGCGGTTTTGAGGGACATGAATTTTTTGAAGCGCCCTCCATACGAAAACGGGGAGATATTTATTATTTGATCTATTCCTCCGTTCTTATGCATGAGCTATGCTATGCCACTAGTAAACATCCTACCAAGGGGTTTGAATATCGAGGAACGATAGTGAGTAATTGTGACATGGGTATTAGCACCTATAAACCCATTGACAAACCGATGGCTTACGGAGGCAATAACCATGGAAGTATGGTGGAAATAGATGGGAAATGGTACATTTTCTATCACCGGCACACCCATGGAACTAATTTTAGCAGACAGGGTTGCTTAGAAGAGATTAAGTTTTTGGAAGATGGATCAATTCCTCAAGTAGAAATGACCTCTTGTGCTCCGAATGGCGGACCACTTCAGGGACGGGGTGAGTATCCAGCTTATATAGCATGTAATCTGTTCTGCGACGAGGAATCTGTCTACACAGATTTTACTGGGTCATGGATGAATAATCAATTTCCAAAGATTACACAGGAGGGAAGAGATGGCGATGAAGAGATTGGCTATATTGCCAATATGAAAGCATCTGCTACAGCCGGTTTTAAGTATTTTGACTTTAAAGGAATTAAGAGTATTAAGATAAAAGTTCGTGGATATTGCCAAGGTGAGTTTGAAATAAAGACTTCTTGGAATGGCCCGGTTCTTGGCACGATACCAGTTGTTTTCTCCAATGTGTGGAAGGAATATTCCACGGATATTTCGGTACCGGATGGAATACATGCAATGTATATTACTTATAACGGTAAGGGAAGTGCAAGCC
>JBASOB010000321.1:0-15638 GCA_049657865.1 Mobilitalea sp. | reverse complement strand
AATAGTACCATAGGAAATTCTATGTACAGTATGATGGAGCAGTACGGATATGGTGACTTAGTCCAGGATATGAAAGATGGTAATTACACAGACATGAATAATTTCATGAATAATCTTTCAGATGAGGATTATCAAAAGATGCTTGATATTATGAATGATTATGGTTATACAAATATGGTCGGGATGATGAATAGTTTCGGAAAAGAAGGGACGATTGCGAGGTATAATTCCATGGGTAGTGCAGCTGGCTGCTATAGATAAATCATTTTGTAAAGGCTAAAAAAACACAGGAGGTAAAATAATATGATGATATTCTTTTGGATTCTTATAATTGCGGTAATTTTCTATTGGTTTCGTGATCATGAAACAACAAAGACCACGTTTCATAATGACCACTCACCGGAAGATATGTTGAAAGAACGCTATGTAAACGGCGAAATTAATGAAGAAACTTTTGAGAGAATGAAAAAAACAATAAGATATTAAAGGAGGAATCTTTATGATGAACGGATATTTTAGTAATGGATATTATGGAAGTGCAAGCTGCTTTAGATTTATGAACAATGGATGGGGAATACTGACTACCTTAGGAGTGATAATAACAATTTCTTTACTTTTCTATTTTGTACTTTATAATAGTAAGAAAAAGACATCGTACGATGCTGCATCAGAGAATTTGAAAATGAAATATGTGCAGGGCGACATCACGGAAGAAGAGTATCTCAGGCGAAAAGATATAATAAATAAGAAATAGAAGAATTATAAATACTGGACGGGGTGAAAAGATGGTTTACAAAATTTTGTTGGTAGAAGACCAAAAAGAAATTAGTGATATAGTAATGAAGTACATCACGAAAGAGGGTTACGGAGTAGCAGTAGCAAGCAATGGGTTTGAAGCTCTCGAATTGTTTGGAAATCAGATTTTTCACCTTGTCCTGTTGGATATAATGATGCCGGGTGTTAATGGGTTTGAGGTATTAAAGGAAATTAGAAAAATATCGGATGTGCCTGTGATTATGCTCACGGCAAAGCAAGAAGAAATAGATCGTCTAAAAGGCTTCGAGATCGGAGCTGATGATTATGTAATAAAACCCTTCAGCCCCAGAGAACTGATGAAGCGGATCCAGGTATTTCTAAAGCGAATATACAATGAAACAGATGAAATTGTATATCATTTTAAAGATTTAAGCCTTCATACCAAAGGAATGAAATTGTTGAAAAACGGAAATGAAATAACACTTACAACAGCTGAATATAAGCTGTTGTTTGTCTTATTCAAAAACAAAGGGCAGATTTTGACCAGAGAGCAGTTAATTACACTGGCATATGGAGATGATTATGAAGGCTACGACAGAAACATAGATAGCTTTATCAAGAGAATCAGACAAAAAATAGAGGATGATCCGAAAACTCCCAAAATACTTATTACAAAGTATGGAGCAGGTTATATATTTGGAGGTGAGGAGATATGACGATAAAAAAACAGTGGCTTCTGGTACTTGTAATAATAGCAATTCTATCTGTCATTATTAACTCATTGATTCTAAGTATTTTAACAAATCAGTACTTCAAAGATTATATGAAAGATAATTATGATAAGCATTTAAATCAGATTGTAGAATACTTATCAGGAGCATTAAAAGATGAAAATTATTCTGAAAATCAGATAGCTTTAGAGTTAGAAACTCATCTTGTGGATCCGATAACCAGAATAAAGGTATATGATAATAACGGTGTTTTAATAACTGATGTAAGTGCGGATGTTCAATCATATGTAACAAGTGGTACGATGAGTGGCATGATGGGTAATATGATGGGGAGAATGAGAGACTCTCAGTATGAGGAAGTGGACCATACCGAGATCATCTATGGTAATACAGTAATAGGCCAAGTTAACATTACAAAATATAGTTCAGCTGAAAATTCATTTGCGACATGGATGTTTCAATCGTCTCTTTTGAAAAATAGCCTATACTCCATCGGTATCGTGCTTATATTTGCAGTTATTATTGGAATGATTATTAGTAATCGGATGAGTAAGGATTTAATTCAGACTGCCGAGATGGCACAAAATATTGATATTGGAAATGATACACCCTCTCGTCAGTCAAAAGTGAAAGAAATTAGAGTAATCCAACAGAGCTTGCAAACATTACAATCAAGGTTAAAGTTGAAACAGAAAAATAGGAAAGCTCTTATTGATCAGCTAGTACACCAGACTAGGACGCCTCTAACTATCTTAAGGACACATCTGGAAGGAATCGAGGATGGGGTAATTGATATGGTTCCTGAGGAAATCAGGGTATGTGAAAATCAGATTGAGAACATTACAGCTATTATTACAAATATGAGCAGTATGATTGATGCAGAAAAATTGGAGACGACATTAAATATCGAAGAATTTGAATTTAGCCAGCTCGTTAAGCAGATTGTTAATGGTTTAAAAGCACAATTTGAAAAAAAAGGAATAGATTTTAAAATCACAGATCACGAAAAAGTATCGATAAAAACGGATAAATATAGATTAAGCCAGGCTATATACAACATACTGACGAATGCGTATAAATTTACTGAACCAAATGGTAATGTATCTGTATCCTACCATGTAAATTCTGATAGTATTATCTTAGCAATAGAAGATAACGGTCCGGGAATAAGTAAAGAAGATCAAGCTAAAATTTTTGACGCCTATTATAAAAAGGATATATCAATTGGATCGGCAGGAGACGGTATTGGCCTTTATGTAGCAAATGAAAATATGGCAATCATTCATGGTACAATTATTGTAGAATCTGATTTAACTAAAGGTAGTAAATTCATATTGACAATACCAAGATAATCAAAATTATATATACTAAAATATTGTATATACTATGAGTGTGCCAGACTTGTAATGAGCAGCACGCTCATAATGATGTTGTGATAATAAGGGACTCATAATAGTATTTTTAATTTCATAATACTGAAATTGCGTTAGGTAAATTACTTATATGATCTAAGCAACTAACTGCCGAGCTGGAACAAGAAAGCTTTTAAGAAAAGAAATATCATTTTTACAACTAAGATTCAAACATGCGAGGTAAATGAATTCTTTTGAAAATTCATAAAATATCAAAATCTCCATGATAATTACATATATTAATGCTATAATATTAAAAGCGACAAAAAAGTATATGAATCTAACTATAATAGGGAGGGCAACAAAAATGGGATTTAGAAAAAAATTATTGATAGGATTTTCTGCTATTATGATTATCATGGTGTTTTTGGGAGTGTTTGGCCTTTATGAAATGAAATCAATTAATAACAATGTAAAGGAAATTTATAATGACAGCTTAAAAGGAGTATACTATTTGAAAGATGCTCATTATAATATTATCAAAGCTCAGAGAGCAGAAAAGAATGTTCTTTTATCAAAAACAAAAGATGAAAAAATGGAACACACTATGCACTTGGATGAAACATATACAGATGGAATTATCAAAAATTTAAATTTATATATGGATTTGATGGAAGGTGAAGGTAACGAGGCCGAGATTGAAGCATTGATTAGTAAAGTTAATGATGTAAAAAAAATCCAGAGTGAAGTAATTGATAAAAGTATGGCAGGTAGTGAGGATGAGGCACTAGCACTTTCTCAAAACAGTACCAAGACATTTGATAAAATAGACACATTGATTACAGAACTATCACAGCATGAATTGGCAGAAGCCGATGATACTTTTATAAACAGTAATAGTACATATAATAAATCATTTTTGATCTTTATTGGAATTATACTTTTTGCTTTAATTGCCGGTGCTTTCATAATGAGTAGAATGGCCGCGTCGGTAATCAAGCCTTTAAAAAGATCAGTACGATTCGCCGATGAATTATCAAAAGGGAACTTGAATAGCAGAATTGATATTCGAATGGCTAATGATGAAATTGGCATGCTTGTGAATTCCCTTAATAATACAGGTGAGAAACTAAGTGAAATTGTATCTGAAATCAAGAAATCTTCAATGGGTTTGGAAGAAAGTACAGAACAATTAAATATAGCAACAGAAGAATCGAATCAGGTTATGGATGAAATAGGAGTTTCGGTAGGTGCCATTACAGATAATATTGAGCAAGTGGTTTCTTCGATAGAACATATCAGTAGTAATTTAAAAAATATAGTTATTAATTCTGATGAAGTATCAAAATTAACCCAGGAAGCTAATACAGAATCTAATACTCTTATTGAGTCAGCAAAAAAAGGTAGAAGTTCAGTCGATATATTAATACATAATACAAAAGATATCGAGAAATCGACAAATGAGGTACATGTAACAATAGACGATCTACAAGTACTTTCAGGTAAAATTGATAATATAATAACTGTGATTAAGGATATTGCCGCACAGACCAATCTTTTAGCCCTTAATGCATCAATAGAAGCAGCTAGAGCAGGTGAACATGGTAGAGGTTTTAAGGTTGTGGCTGAAGAAGTGAGAAAATTGGCGGATGGCAGTGCGGTTGCAGCAGCCGACATTGAGAATACAATAATCGAAGTACAAAATAAAACAAACATAGCAGTACAGAGCATAACAATTACAGAGAAAAAAGTAATTGAAGGAAATCAGGCTGCATTAGTGGCCGATACTAATTTAACTATTATTCTTGATAGTATTGCTCAATTGGCTGAAAAGATAAGGAAGATTTCAGTACAATCAGAAGAACAGGCAAATTCCGCTGAAAATATTTCAGAACATATGGATCAGGCCGTGATTAATTCAAAGGATGTAGCACAGTCCGCACATAATATAAATGGTAATATTGGCGAGCAAATAGCTGCAATTCAAGAGATAAGTGCTGTATCTAATCCTCTTCTGATGATGACAGAAAATCTTAATAAGATGATTCAGTACTTTCAAACAACTGAGATTGAGGCAGAAAAATAGTATATATAAAATTATTAGTAAAATATTTTATGATACAACAAGGTGGGCACTTAACAGTCGCCCACTTTACTATATATTTAAGGGATTGAGGTATGTAATGAAAAAGTATTCATTAGTAAAAACATTTATACTATACAGTCTTATTACTTTTATTTTAATTGGCGCCGTTTTATCGTTTGTCATATCGAATCATATTAAAAATGATTATCATCAAAATTTATATGGTGCCGCTCAAATTGCCGTGGACAGTATAAATGAAAGTATTTTAGTAGAATCTGATTTTGATAATAATATTGATAACGCTAAGCAAATGCTTCTGGAAGAAAATATCAATAGATCATTGAGCCTGTATATGCCCCAATCATATACCATGTTTAATAATAAGAAGAAAATAGTATTAACAAACAGACAGTCCTCAGAGACAATAACTGCAAATGATCTTAGTGGTGTTGATATGATACTGGAAAGTAAGGTAACATATTATATCTCCAAAGCTTATTCTATTAATGATGTAATTAATACAAGAGTATTCAACTTATATGTTCCGATAAAATATAAAGAGAACATTGCAGGAGTACTAATGCTTCAAATCCCGGAAGTGGTTATTAAATCACATGTGGATATGCTTTTAAAAGAAATAATTTTGACTATGTCTGGTGGATTGCTGGTACTCTTTTTGTTGTTAATAAGAATCTTGTATTCAGCATCAAAGACATTAAGGAATCAAAACAATGAACTAATAAATCAAAAAGCAGAGATCGAAACAGCTTATAAACAGCTTTCAGACTCATATAGGAACACTATATCAGCATTATCAAATGCAGTCGACGCCAGAGACGCATATACCGCTGGGCATTCGGAAAGAGTAACAAAAATATCTCTTCTTATAGGTGAAAATCTTGGCTTGTCAGCGGATGAGATGAAAAAACTGGAATACGCCGCTTTATTCCACGATATAGGTAAGATAGGAATTCCTGATCATATTCTGTTAAAGAACAGTAAACTTACGGACGAAGAGTTCGCTATAATTCAAAAGCATCCTGAAATGGGGGTAAATATACTTAAATCTATAGAGTTTCTAGATGATATTCTGCCCATAATCATGCATCACCACGAAAGATATATCGGCAACGGATATCCGGATAAGCTTAGTGGAGAAAGAATTCCGCTGTGTTCTAAGATAATATCAGTGGCAGATACATATGATGCGATGACATCTAATAGACCTTATCGAAAAAAACTCCAACATGAGGTAGCAGTCGATGAAATATTGCGTAATAAACAAGTACAGTTTGATGCTAGAATCGTTGACGCTTTTTTAGTAATAGAAAAATTATTGAATGATGATAACAAACGAGGAGAGCGAATATGAATAAAAAATTCACTGCTATAGTTATTTTGTCCATGATATTATTGGGCGCTGTTTGCGGATATACATTTTGTTTGATTTTTATGTCGACTAGCGAAAGTTTATTAATACACTGTTTTTCAACTGGAATTATTTATGGTTTAATCAATTCGTTATTTACATTGTTTTTTATACATAGGTACAGTATTCTAAAAGTAGATAAACAAAAACTTGAACAGGAAATAAGAATAGATAAATTAACTGAATTATATAATAGATATGCTTTTGAAGAAGATATAAAGAGTCTGAATAACAGCTCAACTTACACTGTGATTTATTTGGACATAGATGATTTTAGTAAATTTAATAACACCTATGGACATGAAGCAGGCGATAACGTATTAAAAAATGTGGCAAAAACAATTAAAGGTAGCATTCGGAACATTGATAAAGCATATCGATATGGCGGTGAAGAATTGATAGTTATTTTAGATGAGTGTTCAAAAGAATTAGCTTTGAAAATTGGTAATAGAATTGTAGAGAATATCAGGGATTGTGATAATACACCTTATTCAGGAATTACAGTTTCTGCTGGATTAGCTTCTGCTCCTGATGATGCTGAGTCTATTGTTAATCTATTAAGAGCAAGTGATATAGCTTTATATAGAGCGAAAGAATTTGGAAAGGATAGATTAGTTTGTTATCAGAAAAAAAAGGAGCAAAATTTCACTGATAAATTGTGAGTAGTTTAGTATTTGGTTAGAGTATTATAATATATTTTTTTTGAATAGTATCCATAGCCTTCAAATTGATGAAAATTATATCAGTTTGAAGGCAATTTCTTTTATACGCAGGGATTCAGCATTCCCAAAGCTGTAAAGGATTTTCTATCCCAAACTAACATAAAATCTGCCATACGTCTATATATCCATAAATTCCAAAGTACTTTTATCCATAAATTCCAAAGTACTTTTATCTTTCTGTCGAGAAGGAATATATGAAGCTTACATTATCAGATTGATTTTCCAATTCTAAACATCTTTCATAGAATATCACAACAATTAAATTTATTTACCATAAAACAAATTTGATTGATATATTCCGCGGAATTGAATCAGAACTGAATTAGTGAATTACCTAACTGCTTTTTTATTATTTTTTCACTTTTTAATCTCAGATTTCTTTCTCTGGTATTCCTCATCCGATATTTCGCCTTTTGCATAAATCTCATTCAATATATCAAGAGCTGTTTTAGACGCAGCCTGACTATCGTCTGGCCGAGCTGATTGTCGAAGATATCGGATCAAGGCAATAATACCTAGAACCACCAGAATACACATTCCTATCATCATAAGCCATCCCCAGCCGTAACCCATCATTCCATATCCATAACTGCCGTAACCCATCATATTCATCGCCTCCCTTTGTGATACTTTATACTTATTAAATCAACAATTACCTGTTCAACACCGTTTGAATCCAACCGAACTGCCAAGGTAGCTTTTTTATTCCATAACATATTTATCTGTATCGACTGTTTTATCATTGGATTCGATTTTTCTCATTTTTTATCAATAAGTATGCTTTCATCGTAACCGCTCTATTATCTACCGAATATTAACTCTTAATAATAGCTTTACTGTATTGAGTTATATGATTCTTTAAAAGCTTCTCCAATACTACTTATGATTAGGTTGTTCCTCCTTTATGCATACCGAAAATATTTTACTATAAAGTTCTCTTTATAGCTTTTGTATTTCGCAAGTATGGGAAGTTATACAAGTCTAGTAAGTAATATAATTATCTAAAAAGCATATAACCTAGATTATAATAAATATGGCAAATTAGATAAAGTGTATGTAAGATTAAACAAAATATTCTGTTCTGAATAATAGAAATATGAAGAATAGAATGAGTTAAGATAAACAAAAAAGATAATTTCAGTGGGAGGACAAGAAGGATGATTGATTATCAACGAGGTTCCGAATGACAGGCGGAGATGGGATTTGCATATTCATACACCGTTTACACGTAAAAACGATTGCTTCAATGGTTGTGCTGGCTCTTCAAAACTAGAAGAAGATAAGGCAAGCGAGAAGTGGGATAATTTTTTCTCATCGATATTGGAATATATAGGGGATATGAATGACCCCTTAAAATCCATATATGCCATAGGAATAACAGATTATTTCTCAATAGAGAATTATAAAAGGGTAATTGCGAATACTGATATTTCAGCAAAAATTCCACTTATTCTTCCAAATATTGAGTTAAGAATACTACCTGCAGCAACAGAAACACCTATAAATCTTCATGTGATTTTTGATCCAACATTATCAACTGAAATAATAGAAAATAGATTTCTTTCACATTTGAAATTTAAGCATAATAACACACCATATTCTGCAACAAAAAGTAGTCTGGTTCAGTTAGGTAAGGCGATAGATACAACTATAACAAATGATTTTAGTGCAGAAAAGAAAGCACTAGAACAATACGTTGTTAATCTTAGCGATGTGCAAGAATTATTTAATAATGATAAAGAACTAAGGGAAAAGGCACTTATTATAATTTCAAATAAATCAAGTGATGGAGCGTCAGGTGTTGGAAATCCCTCAACAAATACAGATACTTCAGATTTGACCATTCTGAGAGAAGAACTTTATAAATTTGCAGATGCAATATTTTCTGCGAATCCAAATGATGTGAAATATTTCACTGGAAAAAAAGATGGTGTGTCCGCTGATGAGGTGAAGAGAAAATGTGGGAAATTGATGGCTTGTATTCACGGATCAGATGCCCATCAAAACGACAAATTATTTGAACCAGATAATCAACGCTATTGTTGGATAAAAGCTGACCCAACGTTTAACGGCTTAAAACAAGTAATTTATGAGCCTGAGGAGCGAGTTTGTATATCTGATTCAAAGCCACAGACAAAGTCACCATATCAAGTAATTGAGAGTATAACAATTACTGATAGTGATTTTCAAACAGATCCTATAGTTTTTAATGATAAACTGAACTGTATTATTGGAGGAAAATCTACAGGTAAATCTATTCTTATACACAATCTTGCCCGCGCTATTGCACCGAATCAGGTACAGGAAAAATGCGATGTAAGTACGGGAAAAGGGAAAAACGATAAAAGTACTAAACATCTTACTCTTGAAATAGATCCATCAAAACTTAATGTTAAGTGGGCTGATGGTGAAAGCACGAACGGGCAGACCATAGTATATATACCACAAACTTATCTGAATAGGCTTGCAGATTCAATGCAGGAAACTACAGAAATTGATGAAATAATAGAAAAGGTATTACTCGATAGAAAAGATAGCAATGGAATTCAACTTTGTGTTAAAAAGGAGGAGTTGCTTTCTGGGATTGATTCAATTAAATCTTTAAATACAAATAAAATACTTGAAATTATAAGAACACATTCCCATATCAAGGAATTAGAGAACCAAATTACTGAGCTAGGGGGAAAGAAACCAGTAGAACAGCAATTAAGCAAACTTCGACAAGAAAGAGATTCTTTAACAAAAGAATTAAACATAAAGGAAGATGCTATTAAGGACTACGATGATGCCATTATTAATATTGAAATTCAAAAGAAGCTGATTGAACAATATGATAAAGAAATTGAAAAAGTTGAGAACACTACTATTATTGTTCAACAATATGAACAATTCTCAGATTGTTCAGAAGAGACAAGATTAGCTATAAAAGTACTTGATGACGATATATTTACAAAAGCAAATGAAACTTGGAATAATCAAAAAGCAAGTATTATTTCACCACTGAAAATACAACAGTCAACGAGCAAAAAAAACTATGGTGATTTGGTTTTAATTAGAGATGGACTAAAAGATACTATAGAAAGTAGTAACCGAATTAAGGAGCTGGCAGAGAAAATAACTAAAGAGGGAGATAAATTAAAGAAAATTGAGGAAAAAGAAAAGACCAAATATGAAGAGCAGGCAAGATTTGAAGCTCTAGTAGTTGAGGTTGCAGGTTCATATATTTCTCTTCGTTCTGTGTATGAAGATTTTGCTAATTACATAAAAGGAAATACAGAAAATGATGATTCGGGATTACAATATGATGTACAGATTCCATTTAGACAAAATGACTTTCTTGCGAGGTGGTCTGAATTATATCGTGCGGCTTCGCCACAAAATCGTACAATTCTAAATTTAGAAGATTTTAATCCCGAAAAGTACACCGAAACATTGTTATCTACAATAATTAAAAAGACACTGAATGGTGAGTTGGTAACACTAAAAGCAGGTGCAGAATCAGAACAGGCATTGCGAAATATTTTAGATGACTGGTATAATATAAAATATATTGTAAAAATGGGAAATGATTCAATAGACGTTATGTCTCCTGGTAAAAAGGCACTTGTTTTGCTACAATTGCTAATAGATTTGGCAGACAGTGATTGCCCAATTCTTATTGATCAACCGGAGGATGACCTCGATAATCGCTCTATATATGAACAATTAATACCGTTTATCAAGCGTAAAAAGGTTAACCGCCAGATTATTGTTGTTACTCATAATGCGAATATTGTTGTTGGTGCAGATGCCGAACAAGTCATTGTTGCTAATCAAGACGGAATAGATTCAGAGAAAAAATCAAGGAGATTTGAGTATCGCTCTGGCTCTATAGAAAATGATTATCCTATTTATAAAAATGATGGCTCTATAGAATGTGGAATACTTAATAATCAAGGTATTCAACAACATATTTGCGATATTCTCGAGGGTGGAATCAAAGCATTTGAGAAACGTAAAAATAAATACCATATTTAATATAAACGCATGTTCAAATTTCTAACAATGGATGTTTTTTATTCAAATTCATAAAATTATAGTAATCATAGGTTTTGGTTTCTTAAATACCGGAAGTTTGATTATGTAAATTATTTGTTTTAATGTGTTTTATGATAATATAAAACAAAATAGATTAGTCATTTTAAGAAATAATCAAAGCGTTTATTACAATATAATTTGATGAATTTCGTAGGCACAAGATATCTTAAATGTAATAATATTTATATAATCTATCATGAAGTTTTTGAATATACTTGAATTAATATATAAAATCACGATAACTGCCTTTTAATAAGGATTTGTTTTTATATCACCACGAATAATTCAGGGTTAATATTGAAAATAAATATTATTATTAAACACAAACAGGATACTAGACGAATTTCACCTCGTTTGTTAAAAAAAATTGCGACTATTTACCCAAAATATATGATAATTAATTTAAGCACAATTAATGGACATTTTCAGCACCAGATTTTATGTTTAGTGAGGAAAACCAAGAAATTCAGTAAATTAATGGATTTATTGGTTATAATGCAATTAACTTCTTTTTCTAAAAAGGAATTCATTAATCATATATTTGGGGTTCTAAAACAGTGAATTTGTCTTAAGCCAGTAGTTACTCTTAAAGCTGAGGCTCATTCTTCTTATTTTGCCGTTGTTCAGCAGACACAGTTGGATTAAGATAATCTTTGATATTTTCTAATTCCTGATTCAGTTTTTTGAGTTCTTTTTCATTGACTTTATACATCTGTGTAAAGTCATTTTTTTGTTCGGAGAGTTTATGATATTCCTCTCTTAACTTTTCAATATCCAAAGATTTTTCGTTAATTCCGAATCTTTCAAGCATACGTTTTGCACCACCATATAGAAGCAATTCACTTTCGTGAGAACGAAGATAAGCATCTGGATCTTTGGATTTTTCATAGCGATAATTGTACTTTTTATTTTCTTGATACTGGTCCACATATTTGATGATTTCAGCAAGTTCCCTCATACGATGTTCTGTTTTAACAATGGATTCTTTAGCAGCTTTTACAGCGGCAGATGTAGTATGTATTTTATCTTCCAATTCTGAAACAGAACCTGCAGAACGATAACTACTTGCAGCAATCTTTAAATTCTGAATATCTGCCCAATGCTGTAATGCAGTGTTGTCTCTAAATTTATCCTCATTGGTATCAATAAGCTTACGCTCGGAATCATCCCTATTTGGAAAAGAAACATTCCTTTTCTTTGGTAATTGTATTCCAATTTCAATACGTTCTTTAATACGTTCTTTTGTATAATCTGTACCTAGAGTACGTTCACTTCCACGTATAAATCTTTCTTTATCTAACGGACGGAATGAGATATATTTTGTTCCAGTTTCTTCTAATGATTCCCCTTTGATTTCATATCCCTTTGAACACATTATGGAAAGAAAATCTTTATAGACTTTTGATAATTTAACAGTATCATCAATATCCAGTTTTAACTGTGATTTCCATGAAGCATTATTCCTATTTGCATCCCATTCATTGTGTTTTTTACCATGCTCATTGCCAGGCGTGATGATGGATAAATTATGTTCCTGACATAGTTCATCACTTAGATGTCTGATATTATAATATGTTTTTTTGCAGTCATTATATTTCTTGTGTTCGATGTTATCTGCAGCACAAAAAATGAGATGGTTATGGACATGACCTTTATCAATATGGGTGGTTAGAACATAGTTGTATTTTCCTTGTAATAATTTATTAGCAAACTCCATTCCAATCTGGTGTGCTTCGACATAAGCAACCTCTCCCGGAAGAAATGATTGGATTATGTGAAAAGCTTTTTTTTCATCGCTTTGGTTTGTTTTTGATAATGCAAATTTAAAGTCATAATGTGCAGTTTCTGGACTACATCCAAAGGAAGTAACTAATATAGAAGCATCAGTTTTAGAAGGGTTACAGATGTATGCTATTGCTTTATGGACGGTTGCTTTGATAGCATGGATTTTTGTGTATGCCATACCTGATTCATCAACTCCTTTACTTCGTTCATATCTTCATCATATAGATGTCCGGTAGTGTTAGCCCGCTTTGTAATTTGGTTCAAATTATTTCCAATTTTAGATAGGAGAGTGTTGTATTCTCGTAGATCGGAATAATCCACATCATATACATATCCGTATAATATAAGGTGCCTAATAAATGCAGAGCGACTTCGCATTCCAGATAGCTTATATTTTTCTTCTAGGATGAAATTTTCATCATCACTTAGAAATATCTTAAGTTCATTTTGTCTTGTTCTATTACTCATATTTGTATCCTTTCTGCCAACATAAGAGATATGTTTGAACAATAATATGCCGTGTCCGGCGTGTAGATTTTTTGAAAGGGGGACAGGGGGAGTTATCCCCTTGCAAGCAAGATTGCAACTATTTTCCGGTAGGAAGAAATAGGGAAATCGGGGATGTGTGGGAACATATCCAGTGCTTGCTATTATTCTGAATTCTTCCCGAAGGGAGAATTCGAGTTTTAGCAGCTTAGGCTGCTTAGTCAAAACTCATCTGCCGGTTAGGGCATAAATAAACGAAAAAACTGCCACACCTTTTGGGGGTGTGACAGTTATGGGTTCATTATAGGGGAGTCTATGAGAAACGTCAATGAATAGTTTGCCTTATACAAGTTAATTTTGTATAATTGTAAAGATTGTTTGAATGTCAAAGGAGTATAAAGGCAATTAAATTTTGTGTACGAGGGGAGATTGGTTTGCCATGTATGAAATTGGTATATGTGATGACCAGATAGCTGTCTGTGACATGATCAGACAAAGAGTAGCAGATTTTCTTTTAAAAAGGGATATTGAAAGTAGGATACATGCTTATACAACAGGAGAAGCACTTCTAAAAGAAGCAATCGTATTTGATGTTTTATTTTTAGACATTGAATTAGTCAATGAAAATGGGTTAGAACTTGCAATGAAATACCCATACAAGAAGGAAACAAGAATTATTATTCTAACATCACACGTTGATGAGATGCAAAATGGATATAAAGTAAGAGCATTTCGTTTTTTAACAAAACCGCTAGACCAAAGTCATTTTGAAGAGGCTATTCAGTCGGCGCTGACTGATATTGAACGGGATAAAAGATTTTTGGTTATTGATGAACAGGGGGAAAGAATTGTACGTGCATCGGAAATTCTGTATGTAGAAGCACAAGTACGAGGATGTGGAATTCGGACGATGGATATATATGCCAAGTCTTCGATTTCATTTAAGAAAATGATAGAGGAATTATCGATGTTTCAATTTTATAACCCTCATAAGAGCTATATTGTAAATATGGATTATATCTGCAAATTTGATAAGAAAGAAGTAATTATGAAAAACGATGAAAAGGTAAAAATAAGTCGATTAAAGAAAAATCATTTCAAGGACTCCTTCTATGATTACATAAGGAGCAGAGCAAATGCAAATTGACATAATTTTGTATCACACCATAAGTTGTCTGTTAGATCTTGCAAAGGAATATTTGATTATACATTATGTAATTGGATTTCAAAAGAAATCAGCTGGATTAAGAACTGTATTTGCTTTGCTTTTAGTACCTTGTTGCGTTACGATAGCTGCAGCAATAATACCGGCTCAGTATTTGTCCATACTTTATTTACCAATCATATTAATTGTACTGCAGATCATCAGTGGAATATGGCATGTAAAAAGTTTTCTGTTATCGATTATCTCTTATGTGTGCATCTGTGAAATAGATTTTTTTAATGGCGCCTTTATGAATATGCTACCTGACGGAAATAACCTATATCCGGACATAAAAAATATTGGGGTTAGTGTGGTAAGCTTGCTTATGATCTATATTATTGCAGCTGTTTGTAATAGACTGGACATTACTTTTTATAAGAAGAACTTTGGACATAAGAAAGTATTTATTTTGATTGAAGTTGGAGTGCTATTTTTAAACATAGGAATTATGGGGGTATTTTTTGCAGCTTTTAGTGAAAGTGAAACAGGAAGCTTTGGAAGTGTGCTCTTGCCAGCAGTTATTATTTTGTCCATGATGTTAAGCGTTATCAGTTTAATTTTTTATGGAGCAATCATGAATATAAGAGAATATCGAAACATTAATGCGATGAACGAGAAGAGGCTAGAAAGCCAGAAAGAATATTATAACAGACTTCGAGAAATCGATAAAGAAACCAGAAAGTTTCGTCATGATATTCAAAATCATGTGCAGGTAATTTTAAATCTCATGAAGGAAGAAAAAAATAACCAGGCTAGAATTTACATGGAAGATGTATCCCAACATTTAGAAGATATTAAACCTGTCATTAATAGTGGAAATGGAATTATTGACACTATATTAAATGAAAAACTGGGTAGGTGTAAAGAGAAGGATATTGCATTATGCATTCTGCGCCGTCCAACGGTCACTGATGCATTTATAAGCGGCCACTCAGCAGAACCGAACGGCCGCTCTCGGATTACTCTGTTTCTTTTGAATTTATTACAATTGTATAATGCTTTGTTGCTCT
>JBASOB010000320.1:0-2950 GCA_049657865.1 Mobilitalea sp. | reverse complement strand
TTTCCAATGTAAATCTTTTGTCTTCGGAAAGTCCCTCCACATTCCATACAGATAATCTTACTGCTGAATTCGTATCGATTAAGATTTTTTCCGCTGTCATCAATGCCCATCTGCTTTCTGCGGTATTCGTATATTTTACGTACCATCGCTCCCTGTTCTCTGGTGATAATCGGTTCGTGATTATCTTGAATAAAAAACTGAGGCATCTCTCCACGGTTTTTTCGTTTCGTGTAAGGGAGTACCTCAGTTGTATAGGTTTTCTGTAAAATCAGATTACCTTCATATATTGGATTTTGCAAAATATCTTTTACACTACTATCACTCCATTTTTCAGCAGTTCTGATAGGTGGAATATTATCATTTGTAAGATCTCTGGCAATTACATAGGAGCCTTTTCCGTTTAGGTACTCATGGAATATCCTGCGAACAACCTCTGCCTCGTTCTTTTCAAGAATGATCTCGCCATCTTGATTTTTACAATAACCATATGCTACACAGGAAACCTTATAACTACCATCCCGAAATCTTTTTTGTATTCCCCAGCGATTATTGGTTGAAATACTCTCCGACTCCCCTTGGGCAAGCGAGCTTAGGATTGTAAGCATCTGCTCACTCTGCTCCGACATGGTATTGATATTTTCTTTTTCAAAGTATACCGTGACACCAAGAAACTTCAGTTTTCTTATTGCCTCAATGCTGTCAATAGTATTTCTTGCAAATCTGGTGACAGACTTTGTGATGATAATGTCGATATTTCCATTTTCGCATTCCTTCATCATTCTCAGGAATTCATCACGTTTTTTGACTTTTGTTCCACTTTTTGCTTCGTCAGCAAAAATACCGGCAAATTCCCAACCCTCTCGTTTTCCAATGTAGGTCTTATAATATTCTACCTGGGCTACATAAGAAGTATGCTGTTTGGCAGAATCTGTACTGACCCTGCAATATGCACATGCTCGCTTCTTTGGTCTTAGTTCCTGCATCACTTTTTGCCTGACCGGCTCAATCTTTATGACCTTTTTTACCATAAGAGTTTCTCTCCTTTCCGGGAATGGTTTCCCTTCTTAGGAACACACAATACTCTATACCATTCCGGAAAGCAAGTGTTTTTACACATATACTTTTGTAAGCTGCGGAGAAAATGATTGACGGTTCAAATCATCTATTTTTTTGTATTCCTCTTTGGTTACAAATCCTCTACGGAGCAGGATTCCCAACATCTTCTGTGCCATCTTATACTGTACCTCGCGTCTTGATTGGTCCGTTGTCATGCCATACATTTTTGCTGTTTCAGCTCCAATTTTATATAATTCAAATTCCATTATCATCCTCCATTCCATGTCCTTCTTTTCTTAATATCACAAAAATAGGGATTACCTTTTCCAAGACATCCGCTTCCGCGAACATCAGAAGAAAAGAAAAGTCCATTGACTCCTGTAATCCCCATTGCTTCTGACATCAAGTCAGTTTCTTGTTTGTTAATTTGCACTTTATTTGACACTACATCCCAAGTGCATAAACCTTATAAATCAAGATTAGGGCGATTTCATAAACTGAGGTCAGTTCACCTCATCATAGGACTTTCACCTCCTCCGGGTTCTCCGCAGGCTGCCCCCATTGCGATGTCTGTGGCTAGGCAGAAGTATCATGATAGGCTGATGAGGTTATGGCAAAACAGTCGAACTGTCTGGAACACAAGTTTCCACTCTACTGCTTTTAGGTCAGATGGATACGCTCGCACCTTGTTGTTGGCCGCATTGATAAAATCAGAGAAGAAAATCTTTTTTCCAAAAGATTAAATTTCTTTCATGGAACTAACTCTGGCTTTACAGGTGGTCTTGGCGCATCTACCTTTGTCGCTTGTCCTTTTCAGGCTCATCAGCTAACGTATTTATGAAATCGGATATGCAGTTGTCAATGTTCATGCTGGAAAATTTCATTACATGATTAGAGAATCATCGCATATTGAAAAATTTCCTTTCACTATGTACTCACACTCAAATGCTTTTTGACCACCCATGTTAAAAAAACTTTTTTAAGCTTTCTATTGCTCCCTGAATGCTTTTCCAAACAGCATTTTGGCGAACACCCTGTCTGTCCGCAATTTCCCGACTTGTTAAACCCTCAAAAAAATAAAGACGCAGACGCTCCTTTTGTATTGCTGTGAGTGTCTGCATCGCTGTCTGTAATATTTTTAATTCTAAGGAGCAAATTACCTGCTCTTCAACCGATCGTCCTTCTTTCAATGAAAAATTCTCTGTAACACCTTCAACATACCCCTCTCGTGTTCGGTTTCTGTAATCCTTCATATGTTCTGCATGTGCTTCCTTCCGAAATGTATTCGTTAGTGCTTCATAGACTTCTTTTGATACATAAACATATTCATCTTCTCCCACAGTTTCTGTATAATAATCCAATAATCTTATTCTTATTTTATCCGACATCCTTGTGTCCTCCATTTCAGTTTTTGAAATACTTTTGAAATGAAGGAATTAGGCGGCCCTCTAATACTAATTAATAAAACAGCAACTAAAAAAGGGCACATTTGACACGTCAATAATAACGTGTGCAAATGCATCCTTTTTAACTTGATGTAAAATTGTAATGTATACCGCGATAGATCAACATCTGTGCCATCAATGATTATGTATTGTTGCACTTCTAACTGTACCAAGCCTTCTTCGTTTTTCGTAATATAGCACGAGGAATGGCGAATTTTTGCGAAGTGTCATACAATAGCAATTATCTGCTACATATTGTAATATCTTCTATCAGAAGAATTGAATTATTGCACAATTCATAATTCTTTTTAAATCAAGATATTTCGTAAGCGCCTAATTTAAGGGTGGCTTTCAATCAATGTCATTTATTATTATAATTGTTATCAGGAAATGCGAGCATTTTACTCCAATACACTTGCGAGAATGCAAGCATTTTACTCTATTTTGGA
>JBASOB010000319.1:0-23824 GCA_049657865.1 Mobilitalea sp. | reverse complement strand
GGCATAACCTCTGCTTCAAAATCTTTCGTAAATTCTACCTCATCACCGTTACTATCTTCAAAAGTAATCCTGACCGTACCTTTTGCAGTACCTTCCATACCAGGCATAACTTCAAATTCAATATAAGAAGAACTTCCTTCTGCCGCATTCCCAATAAAGTACATTTCTCCATCTGTTTTCGTAAAATCTCCCTCAACTGTTGCAATTACATTATTTAGTGGGGATTTACCCATATTATAGAATTCAAAAGATAAGGTTGCTGCCGTTCCAGTCATTACAGCTCCATCCCAGGAGTATACCGAAACATTATCTACTACTGGGCGTGAATTCTCTATTGCTTGAAGATTCAGCTTCTGTACAATGCTTTCTCCCACTTCACCGGTAGTCGGATTAGCTTCAATTCCATCATATTCATATTCTATCGTAATTTCAATTGGATATGCTTTGGTAGTTGCGTCTGATTTCACCTTCATTTCAACTGTAGTGGAAACCGTTTCTCCTGCACTTATTTTAGCCACAAAGAAGCTGTTACTTCCCTGGGTGACAGAAAAGACATTATCAGCCTGCGTAATTGTAATTGTAATATTCTTAGCTGCTACCGTGTTATTTGTATTCAGGATATCAAAGGTAAAGTTAAAAGTTGATCCTGCACGAAGTTCTTCTAAATCCGAAGAATATTTGCTAACGATCAATTTCGGTTTTCCAATAACACCCAGCTCATTTACCACATTGCTAATCGGTATATTCACCGAGGTATCTCCTCCAGTATAGGCACATTTTATATCTATACTGTTGAGTCCCTCAGCAATCGTTTCTGAAACAGTTAACGGAATCGAAATTCTAACCTTCTCACCACTACCCAGTTTCTCAATATACTGATATGGTTCCGACAGAACAGGAATAAAATTACTGCTCGTTAAACCCGCCACAGAAATCTTGAGATCTTTGACATCTACCAAGCTCTTGTTTTCCACATCAAAGGAAACTTCTACTCTTGATCCAGCCTGTGGCTGTGCAGGAGACTGCTTTACTTTGCTTATGACGAGATTTGGTGTTGTTCCTGCCACTTCAGCAATGATATCCAAATAAACAGTGTAGGTAAGCGTATAAGTTAATCCTGCATCATCCATATAGGTAACATTAAGCTTTACATCTCTTAATCCACCCGTTGCATATTTTGATATGGAGAGCGGTATCTCAACGGTTTTCTTCTTATCGCTTTCTATATCAAAACCCGAAATATCATCCGTGTAGTAATTTCGTAAAATACCATCCTTACTGATACTAGCGTCATCCACATCAACCTTAACATCTTCCGCCATATTCTCACCGTAATTTTCCAGTTTCAAGGTTAAGATAAAGTCCTTGCCCGGTTTTAAAGTGGTATTCGGTTTTACGCTATCTACAGCGAGTATTGGACGATTTTGATCTGCTTCTAGATTAACTCTGATATTATATTTGGAGGTTAAAGCATCACCACCATATATTGTTTTATACGTAAAGTTTCCTACGATTGTATTCCTGCCGACAACTGCCGTAGCCAGAATAGAAACCGGAAGAGTAACTCTTTCTGTTTCACCAGAAGCCAAATCACCGATTTTTATATTTTTTACCGTATACCCTTCCAGCATAACATTCTGAAAATCCATGACAAGGTATACGTTCTTTGCTTCTAATTCTCCTTCATTTTTAACAGTAAAACTTATTTGTGAATCGCTTCCTATCATTTTCTCTGATAGTATTACATCGTTAATTGTCAACTGAGACGGGCTTTTTTCACTTAATACTTCTAAATCAAATGTTAAGTTTGTAACTACCGTAGTTGTTTCAGGATCATTATCGACAAACGAGAACTTCGCCGTTACTGAATATTCACCAATACTTGCTGTATCTTTTGTCTTAACATCAAATTCCAGAAATGTACCACTATCCGTCGTGACGCCTGATATCTTAGTATCACTTTTTGTTAATGCTACATCACTGATACTAAAAGGTGCTCCGGCTGCAGGGGTTACCTCAATGGAAGTGACTGCCAAATAGCCCGATACTGTACGGATTGGAACTTTCACATGAACAGTTTCTCCTGCTTTTATTGATAAATCAGCTCCGGCAGAAACAACCAGTTCAATCGGTGCCGTAGTTGCAGATGCCTGTACTATATTTGTAATTCCTAACACTCCAACTGCCAGCATAACAAAGGCAAGCAGTGCCCCTAATAAATTTTTCATCCTCATTCTTCCATCCTCTACTTCCTCTTTTATTCGTGACTATACAATGTTTGCAAAGCGTGTTTTCTAACTTTTATGTAGTTATTCAATCTCCTTAAGTAACACTATCTCAGTATTTTCTGGTATAGATGCTGTTTACTTCTGTTATATTGTTTTTCTTGTCTATTGTTTTTTATCCTATTTTTTCAATATTATTCTTCCATGCTGTTTACTACTTCTTCTGTACTATTTGCTTCTGGTTCTGTACTGTTTACTTCTGTCTCTCCCTGATCTAGTGCCTCATTTTCTGGTAATACAGTTCCTTTGATCACTTCTATCTCTTCTACTTTACCATCGAAAATATGGATAATCTTATCTGCATATTCTGCCAATCGCCTGTCATGTGTTACCATGACGATGGTCTGATGATTCGCTTTTGCCATCTCTTTAATTAAATCCATAACTTCTTTAGAAGTCTTGGAATCCAAATTACCGGTTGGTTCATCGGCAAATACGATTTCTGGATTGCTGACGAAGGCTCTTGCAATTCCGACCCTCTGCTGCTGTCCACCGCTCATTTCCTTCGGCTTATGCTTTAATCTGGGTCCCAGTCCAACTTTTACCAACATATCCTTTGCCATTTTCTTTCTCTTTTTGGGTGGAACATGCTTAAAAATCAAGGGTAATTCTACGTTCTCAAGGGCTGTCATGGAGTTCATCAGATTATAGGATTGAAATACAAATCCCAGATTGTTCTGACGAAACTTAGCCAGACCTTTTTCTCCCATTTTATGAACATTCTTACCTTTCATAATAATCTGTCCGGAGGTTAGTTTTTCTATTCCTGCCATCAGATTAAGTAAAGTTGATTTACCTGACCCGGAAGTTCCGTATAGACAGCAGAATTCACCTTTTTTGATGTTGAAACTAACATCATCAACTGCGCAGATTACTTCTTTTCCCATCCTGTAAATTTTCTTTACATTCTTCACTTCGATTATGTTTTCCGCCACATTCTCGCTCATTATGCACCCTTCCCGTAGAAATCTCAAAATATCCCTAATATAATATTATTCTACACTATAATTCTTAAAGATTGACTACTTATTTCTTAATTTTTTCTTACAATTATATGAGAATTGATAATTAATTCACATATAAATATAAAAAAATATAATAAAAAAGAGACTTTCACAAATCTTTCGACTCATAAAAGCCTCTGATTTTCCTACTTTCGGACATGGTGCCTGAAAGCACTCCAAAACTAGTTATGATTCCACAAGGCTTCCATTTCCTTTATATCCAACATATTTTATAATACAATCCACGCAATTATCGATTCCGATCGTATCGCTTCTTAAAGATATATGGTAATTTTCTGCTTTTCCCCACTTTTCATTGGCATGATAATTATAGTAATTTGCTCTTTTTTTATCCGTCTTAATAATAATGTCTTCTGCTTTTTCTTCTTCTACATTATATACTTTAATCGCTCTTTCTTTGCGAGCTTGCAGATCTGCCCAAACAAACACATGAACGACGTTGGCATAGTCTCTTAAGATATAGTCTGCGCAGCGGCCAATAATTACGCAGGGACCTTCTGCCGCGACTTTACGAATAACATCAGCCTGTGCAATATAGATCTGGTCATCTAATGACAGATGCATAATTCCTGCACCTTGTGCACCGTAAGAATTCATGCCTAATGCAAGAGAGTATAGAAGACTGTTGGACGCTCTTTTATCCGCATTCTCAAATGCTTCTACAGAAAAACCGCTTTCTTTCGCCGCTCTGGAGATTAATTCATTATCATAAAATGGTATGTCTAACATCTTGGCTAACTTCGCACCAATTTCTCTACCGCCACTTCCAAATTGTCTGCTTATCGTAATTATTTTATCCATAATCACCACTCCATTCGTTGAAAATCAACATTGTATATTGCTTCTTAATTATACCACAATCCGACATTTTCTTGTAGTTATTTTGTGTATTTTATATGATTCGAAATTGTTGCTTACCCATCAATCATTGAACTCTCTTTTTACTCAAGATTTATTTATATAGATAAAAGGAGAGACAGATAAATTCTTTTTTTCACAGGCTGTGTAGCTATAAATCCTTTTTTTATCTTCCGATAGAATTGATCTGCGGTCCGCATCTCCTCTATTGTAATCATTCCTTTTCCAAAACGGGCTTTACGGGCTATCTGCATAAATTGATCAAACGCTTCTATTTCGATACCTAGCCCACAATCTTTGATCATAGCGATTATGCGTTCCTGCCCATCCTCCAATCGAGATTTTCGACTTGGAAGTATATTGCATCTTTGAAATACGATCTCAATCTGTTGAAAAAGATCAATGGCTCTTGCGTTATGATTACGAGTGTTCTTTGCTCGATCTATTTTTTTAATCCCGATTCTGCCAGTAAGGAATAAGGCACTAATAAGAAAGACGGCCAGCAATACATAAAGAACTATTTCCAGCCTAGTAAGCGGTCTTTTGTTATTATTCTCCTTCTTTGTATCCATCTGTACTCTATCGTTAATTTCCTGTTCAGCTAAAGGCAGTATGGTTGGTGTTAAGTCTGTTGGTGCCAACGTCGGTTCCGTATCTGTCGTTTCTCCTGGACTGATGGTATCAATCTTTTCGCCAATCGTTGTCATATCGGTAAGGCTCAACAAATCCTGTTGAATTACGGAACCCGGCGTGAATTCTACCGGGATCCATCCAATACCATCAATATACACCTCTACCCAGGCATGTGCATCTTTATCCCTGACTGAGATTTCAACCATATCTTCACTGGTGATTTCTTCGGTATTATCTTGATAACTAAAAACATTCTGACTCTTATTCGTAATTTTGCTTTCCTGATTGACGCTTACTGCATATCCTTCAACATATCTAGCAGGAATTCCCATAGCGCGAAGCATCAGTGTTGCTGCAGTAGCATAATGTGCGCAATATCCAAGTTTATTTTCATATAAGAAATATTCTACATACTCCTTGCCTCTTGGAAGTTTGCCAGGAGCTAAGGAATACTTCGTATTCACATTCAGATATCCCTTCACATACATTATCTTGTCTACCGTACTGATATAATTTTTTTCTATCTTTTCCTTTGCGAAATCCTTTTTAATGCGCTCTAGTCCTTTTGCTGGAAGTTTCGTATAAACTTGATGTACGTATGCTCGATACAGTTTTTCATACTCCGAATAGTCAACCAGATTCTCCCATTCTTGGTTTGTGTAAGATAAAATCGGCGAATCACCCAGCAATACGCTAAAGTAATAATCCATTTCATATTGTTTACGTTTGACTTTGGGCATTGCATATAAATCCTGCTTATATTCGGTTTGATCTAGCAACTCATAATTGGTAAAATAGGGTGCATAAAGAAATTTCTGATTTGCCGCCTTATATAATATTGTCATTTTCGATTGTTTCGCCGCATAGTTATTGATTGGGATGAAGGAGCTTGATAATATAGTCAACATGCTAGGATCTATTTTTTGTACTGTTACGGTTACGCTGTCTGATACAAAAGAGGATGCTGTCCCTAAATCGGTGTAAGTGTCTTCCAGCAAAGATGATTTTTCATTAATCAATGTGTGTTTTTCCTCTTCGGAAGAGGATTCACTCTGTGCAAGGATTCCTTTTATCAGCTGATTTACCTGATTGCCTGGTACGAATTTAGAATTCTCAAATTCCGTAAGCAATGTCTGATATTTTCGAATATCCTCCTTGGAATTCTCTTTCCAAGACTTTCCTGTATAAACACTCCCCACATAGCCCTTCAAGTAAATGCCTTGCATCAAGGAGCTAAACGGAACTGTAATAATCAATTCCTCCGTATTATTATATTTTATTTTTCCTTTGTTACTAAGTTTCCCACCACTTAACCCTCCGCTTGAAGCAAACCCATCTCCAAAATGTAAGCCTGTAATGGATTCCAAATAATCTTCCTGAACAAAATCAGTAATTGCAGCCTTTACTTGCGTCCTGCTCTCTGGAATATTAATTGCATTTCCATACTCCAAAGGCGTGATTAATAATTTCAATAGAAGAAATGCACCTATTCCAATCAAGCACAGACAGACGGCTGCATTACTGCTAATCTTATGAAAAAATTCTTTTTGCATAGGAGAATTCTTATATTGAAAGGAATAATTCGAACGAACTAAATAAATTACTGCAATCAGGTAGGCCATAATATATTGTTCAGAAGGAGTAATGCCAAAAGCAAAGCTCGATGCCACGAAAATCAACAAAATAAAATTAGCTTCCATCACCAGTTTATTTTTAACAACCGCAAGTGCCACCAGCATTACGATAGGAATAAGAATTACAATGAGCAGCAAGGTTGTATCCCGGTGAAGTACCGAATAATCCGCTGTAAAATATAAAACCCGATATCCATAATAAGCCTTCAAGCGTTTGATGACTAAGTTTTCCAGAATATAAAAACCGTTGCATAATTTTGAGTACTGTTCATAAATCAACCATGCATAAAGCATTCCACCTATCAGTGCCTTAATCAGAAAATGGAGCTTAATTTTACATAAAATATATGCTATTTCAGTACATGCAAGTAATGCGATATTCACATATAGGATATGAACCGGAATAGAAAAGCCTTGTATAAATACAGAGACTGCACCCCAGCTTCCCATAAAAATTACTGCAAATTGAATAAGCCTTGACATCTGTGACAGCCCCGGTTTCTTTTCGTCCATAAGCTGAATGGAAGGATCTATTCTTAATCCATTTGAACTTTTACGGTTCATGAAGTCACCCCATTTCTAAGCCAATCTTTGTTCTTCCATATCTCTTTTCACATTATTCGTGTCGATGAACAATAGATCAATCCCCATTTCTCTTGATAATAGCAAGATCTCTTCTGGGAATAGTTGATCTTCCGCTTTTTCATATGGATCATTTACATAAATTACCTGTCTGGTCACTGCTTTTAGTACGAATAGTGAATTCATTCTCTCGCTTGAAATTTCGCCTGTCACAAAAATCAAATCAGAATACTGATCATTCGTATATTCTGCTTGATATGCAGACATGGCATCCACCTTTTTCGTATAGGGACAGGCACGAAATAAACCGTCGATTGCTTCAAATAAATCCTTCTCCTGCGTGATTCTAAGTCTTCTGCAGGTACCAAGACTTTCATCATACCATGCAAAATAATGCATCAATTTCTCTGCAAGATAGGAATAAGAGAGCGATAATGCACATTCTAAAAGCGCATCCATAAAGAACAGAGTATTTTCACCCTCAGGAATGCTCAAATCAACAAATAAAATGATAGAACAATTCAGAGGATCGCTAAACTCTTTAATCATGAGTTGATTCAGTTTGCTGCTTAACTTCCAGTGAATTCGCTGAGGACGGTCACCCTCCCTGTATTCCCGGATTGCAAACACTTCCGAAGGATCATCTCCACCATTTACTGCAGAGTAATAATCACTTTCTACAAGTCTTTGTGAGTGGCTTAAGATCTCATTTCCTATCAGTTCATAATAGAAAGGCAGTACTGCCACTTTTATATCCTGTTCTATTTTCTTATGGAAGGAAAACATCTTAAAATAGTCATAAATTCGTATCGCCTGTAAGGAAATCTCAAGATTACCGGAATACTCCGAGCTCAGATTGCATACTACCGTGGTCTTTGTCTTCGCATCAATAGAAAATGCAAATTTTATCTTGCTAACCTTAGAAGTGTATTTATTCTTATAGGTAAGATAAATCAGCAGATTGGGGATCGGGAAAATCGTAGGATTATTCAACTGAACCGAAATCGGTATCTTCTGCCCCTTATTCGCAATATGAACTACTGATACGAATTCCACAGAAATCTTGAGGTAGAGATAAGATAAAAGTCCTATCATCACGATTGGCAAAGCGACAACTGTCAGGAAAATGATTCCAAGATAGTAGTCTTCATATAAAACAGCCAGCAATCCCAGTCCAATTAAAATGAGCAGATACTTGATATGATTTCGAAGCATCCATACACCTGTGCCTTTCTAAACAAAATATCTGTTGCTACTTTTCTATAATTCTCGGAGCTTTTACGATACGTAGAATATCCTCAAGAAGGTTATCTACGGTAACATTATTCACCCTGGCTTTTGCTTTAAGTATCATTCTATGGGCAGAAACATCCCTAAAAACATACTGTACATCTGTTGGAATCGCATATTCCCTTTGATTTAAAAATGCAGTCGCTTTTACCATATTCATAAGAGCAATCGATCCTCTCGGGCTTACTCCCAGCTCAATCAAAGGATTTTCTCTTGTCTGCTGCACTAACAAAGTAATATACTCGTAGATGGAGTCATGAACAAAAACTTCTTCTACTAAGTTCTGCATCTGCAAAATATCATTTTTTTCTACCACTTGTATCACATTATCCAGCGGATTAGTGTTGCGTCTCTCTTTCAGAATTCCAATTTCACTTTTCATGTCTGGATATCCAATAGATAACCGTACCATAAATCGGTCAAGCTGTGATTCCGGAAGCATCTGAGTTCCGATGGAACCAATTGGGTTCTGTGTTGCCATAACCACAAAAGGTTTTGGCACTTCTCTCGTCACACTGTCCACGGTAACTTTGCCCTCTTCCATTACTTCTAAAAGCGCGGATTGTGTCTTAGAAGATGTTCGGTTAATTTCATCTGCAAGAAACAGATTACACATAATTGCACCCTGTTTATACTGATAACTTTCTCCGTCTTTATTCAAAAGATGAAAACCTACCACATCGGTCGGCAGTACATCCGGGGTAAATTGCAGTCTATGGTGCTCAAGTGCCATCGCTTTAGAAAATGCCAGAGCCAGGGTTGTCTTTCCGACACCCGGATGATCTTCTAAGAGAATATGACCTTTCGCAAGCATTGCTGTAAGTACTTTTTCAATGATTACCCTTTTCCCTATGACTACTTTATTGACTTCGTCTATAATTTGAATCGCTTTTTGGTTATATGGTGTCATTTGTTTCCCCCGTTTCCTGCATTTGTAATTATTTGTTTATTATAGCATATCTCCTATGGATTTCAATTATATTAATGTATAATCTTTAATCAAGTTTTCTATTATATTCCACGAACTTTATTCTCCTCTGTCAGGTTAAATCGGCAAATCCTCTTTCCTCTATTCTTTCCATCTTTTTCTTTCTTATAATTATGATTCCTATCTCATAAGTTCACTAACAAACCGAAAGCAGCATATCCATGTATTAATATTCACTATGTTCCCCGTAATGTATTTTTGACCCAAGTCAATTATTAAGTTTATTTTGTGAACTGGCAATCTAAAGTATTGACTTATGCCGAGAAATGTATAAAATTAACTCTATAAGATATTTACGGAGGTAACTAAAAGTGAACAAATCCAAAAAACTTCAAAGTGTCAAAAAGAAGATTGACAAGAAATCAGACAGAGTTATTAATTCAAAATATGTACTCATCGGAACAATTGCTGTAGTCGTAATACTTGTTTGTTCTATATTGTTTGACTCGCTCTACAAAAAGACGATTCTAAACATTGATGGCGACAAATATTCTATGGAGGATTTAGGTTACTATTTCTATACGGTAGAAGCACAATATGATTATTATGATCAAATGTTCGGTGGTGCTTACTGGGATATGAGTGCTGACGAAACTACCGGTGAGACAATGCGTGATGTAGCCAAGGACGAAGCTGTTCAAAACGCACTTTATACAGAGGTTCTATATAAAGAGGCAGTAGCCGCAGGATACGAATTAACATCAGAAGAAAAGACTACTGTCGATACCGAAGTTGCTTCTCTTCTAGATACTCAAATATCTGTGGAAATAAAAGCAAAGAATAAGTTTACTAAGGCAAAGCTAACCGCTCTTCTTGAAAAATCAACTTTAGTGGCTCGTTACCGTCAGGAAACTATCGATGCACTTGAGATCGATGATGCAACAATTACAGCTGGTGTTAATTATGATGATTATAGACAGTATGATATTGATACTCTGTATATTTCAACACAGACAACCGATGAAGACAGCAATTCCGTTGCTGTGACTGATGAGGAAAAAGCTGCTGCTTACGATAAGATTAATGCACTTGCCGAAACAGCTAAGACTACAGAGGACTGGTCCACATTGATTCCCGAGGGTGAAGACGCTTTAACTTATAAGGCAACTTCCTTCCTCGAGAGTGACACCGAGTATTCTGATGAATTTGAAGCAATGATGATTGCAATGGAGAATGGTGATGTAAGCAGTGTATATGAAGAAGCCGATGATGGTTATTACCTAGTTCGTATGGTGGACAACAATTCCAGTGAAAGTTATGACACCGCAGTAGCAAAAGCTATCTCAGATGCTGAGAATGACGCTTTCACTGAAGTATATAATACTTTATTAGAAGAACATACCTATACAATCAATACAAAAGCTCTTGATAAATATACCATGGGCAGCATAACCTTAGTAGCTGCAGAATAATAATTAAAAGTAGATAAGCATCAGAAACATGCTGATTATAGCAGTTTCTGATGCTTTTTTTATTTCTTCGATTATTTGGGGGACGTCGCTTGAAGTAGTATATTTTTTCCCATTTGCTTTTTTATCAGAATTAAATTCAAATATTCTTGAACTCTCTAAATTTTAATTCAGGTCTATATTTTTGCCAAGACATAAAAATCCTCCTTAAGTAGATTTTGGTTATTTGCCTTGTCTGCTTAAGGAGGATCATATCATATTTCAATTTCTTATATAGGGATAGCCTATCATAATTTCATATCTTATATAGTGGTCGTATATCATTTTTGTCTAACAAAGGAGGTTCACTTCACCCTCTCTTAATCTGCATCCTTATATACTTTAGCCATGTCAAATTCTTTCTGAATCTCTGAACTAGGCTCTTTTGTGAGTAAGGATACTACTATAATAACGATACAGGAGAATAGGAATGCAGGAAGAAGTTCATAGATACCAAGTACCCCGCCGATTGGTTTTAATACCAGTCTCCAGAAGAATACCATCCCTGCTCCTGCAAGCATACCTGCAACTGCACCTTCCCTGGTTGTTCTCTTCCAGAAGAGGGAGAACAGCATGATTGGTCCAAAAGTTGCACCAAAGCCTGCCCAGGCAAAAGCAACTACAGTAAAGATAACGCTGTTTTCATCAAGTGCAATCAGAATACCGATTAATGCAATCATGATCAAAATAATTCTTGATACTTTCATAACTTGTTTCTCTGTTGCATTTTTATTGATCAGTCCCTGATAAATATTCTTGGATACTGCAGAAGAAGCGATTAAGAGGTACGAATCCGAAGAGCTGATTGTCGCTGCTAAGATACCTGCCATAGCAAATCCCGCAATTACAGTCGGCAATAAACTAGTGGACATCGTAATGAAGATACTCTCTGCTGCCCCTGAAGTTAAATGCTCTGCCGGGAAAGCTGCTCTGCCGATAAGTCCAATGAAAACTGCTGCAAAAAGTGAAATAGCACACCATATTGTTGCAATTCTTCTTGATTTCTTAATCTCATCATGTCTTCTGATTGCCATAAATCGAAGCAATACCTGTGGTACTCCAAAGTACCCAAGTCCCCAGGACATCGTAGATATAATCGTTAACAATCCGTATGTCTTTGCTTCGCCAAATAACGGAGTTCCTCCAGAAGATAACTCTTGGAGTCCGTCCTTCATCTGCGGAGATGAAATACCGAAGAAATCTAAGAATCCAGGAATCTCTTTCAAATTATTAATTACCGCTTCAATTCCTCCTGCATAGATAATTCCAACAACTACTACTGTGATTAATGCAATAATCATAACAATCGCCTGCATAAAATCAGAAGTACTTTCTGCTAAAAATCCACCTAAGAAGGTATATATAATAACGAAGATTGCTCCAGCTATCATCATCATTTGATAAGATGCCCCAAATAGACTGTTAAACAATTTACCGACTGTAACGAAACAGCTCGATGCATAGATCGTAAAGAAAACTAAAATGAATACGGCTGCAATTGTCATAATTAGCTTGTTCTTTTCCTTGAAACGATTGCTGAAATAATCTGGTATTGTGATAGAATCATTCGCAATAATAGAATAAGCATGTAATCTCTTTGCAACGATCAGCCAGTTAATATAAGTTCCAATCAATAAGCCGATTGCTGTCCAGATTGCATCACTCAGTCCGTAAAAATATGCAACGCCAGGCAGTCCCATAAGTAGCCATCCGCTCATATCGGAGGCTTCTGCACTCATTGCAGCAACCCATGGCCCGAGTGATCTTCCCCCAAGAAAATAGTTCTCGGAATTTTCATTCGCTCGTTTTGCGAAATACAAGCCAATGCAGATAACTAGTGCCATATAGATGCCCATAGTTATCAGTATCTGTAAATTCTCCATAAATTAAATCCTCCCATTATTATTATTCATATTTCATGCAATATATTGAATAATTATAACAAAGGAATCTTGATTATACAATACGTGAATCTGTATTTATTACCATTTCTTTTCTTTCTATAACATCATCAAATCGGGCAGGCTCCGGTATCACATTCTTTGTCCATAAGTTCATGTTCTTCTGCATCGTCGAGTGAAGCCAGCAACGCATAATCGATTGGTTTTATATTTTTCCGCCGTTCCTCATAATCCTCTTTGGTAATATCTTCGAAGGGAAGTAAGGGGTAAGTTTCTTCCATCCATGGGATAAATGAAATCCCCACGATAAATTCAAAATTATCATAAACCCACTGTACCACCTGATCCCATTCATTTTCACGAACATGAACAGTGATAGACGTATTATGATCCGACCAGTGCAGCATGGTAAGTTTATAAAGTTCTAATTGTTCAAGCGCCCCAACTTCGTATTTGGTCTTTCCTTTTGGCGCCTTGATTGGG
Organism: Mobilitalea sp.; assembly: GCA_049657865.1. Lineage (GTDB taxonomy): Bacteria > Bacillota > Clostridia > Lachnospirales > Lachnospiraceae > Mobilitalea. The sequence continues at coordinate 10,697 of JBASOB010000319.1, read as the reverse complement.
AATTCAATTACTCTGACTGCACTATTTTTATCTATTCGACTATTTTCCTCCTGAATTTGATAGCTGCCCTGGCGGTCAATCATCTGATAAAGGGGATCAGAAGCTCCGATACGGATTCTTCTGATATAATAGCTGGAATGTGCATAATGTATTCCGGAGCTGACACAGGGCAGAGTGGAAAGGCTGCCTTCCGGCTTGATGGTAGTCATAAGCTTTGGCGGTGCCATCTGCAGTTCTTGGGCATATCGCCTGCCTTCTTCATGGACAACTTCTCTGAGCTCGTCTAACAGGCTCGCCAGCTCTCTATAATCCATATGCGTCTTATTGACCATATCCATCATTCCTGTTAACGATACCCCTATAATAGGGTCCTTTTGCATTACCTTGTTCCACTCGGGCAATTCAACCTCGACTAACGTCATCCTTAGTGCAACTCGGGTGGACAGTTTCAGCACTTCTTTCAGCTCCTCTTTTCTGAGGATACTGCCTTCTACAAATGCATTCATATTATTTGTGGTCAGATTACAGCATTGCTTGGACTGTAGCAGCACTTCACCGCAAGGATTACAACCGGCAAAGGTACTCTTTCTTCTCTTCGCTTCCTCTTCATTGATAAATCCAGGTTCTCCATTTATTTTGATGTTATTGATAATTTCCTTGATTCGTGATAGTGAGGGACGTTCCTTACAAAGAATCGAATTATTGCTCGTTCTTCGATGTGAAATGATTGCGTTTTCGATCCAATTCCCCTCCACCATATGATAGAGATTTCTTTTTGCCTCGATGATATCCTCATCATCTTCATCGCAGATTGTCATTAAGGCACTGCGTCTAACCCCTCCGGATACGACATTCTCACTGATGATCGTTGCAAAATCAAGAATATCGATTGTCTTTAATCGCCGATCTCTTCTCTGTTCGATGATATAATTCATTTTGTCAAACATCTGTCTTATGGAATCATGTCCCGAAGCTCTTCCTCCAAAGCGTTTTAGCCGCTCTCCCTCCGGCCTGACATAGCTATAATCTATTACCAGCTTGTTAATCCGATTCCTGATCTGAGAGTTCTTTAACAAATCCGTCGATCCAGCTGTAAGATTATTATTCCATGCCTGATTTATCGCGATATCGTCTTCCTGCTCCGATATCAACATAAAATAAATTGACAGTGCTTCGCACCAGCCTTCTTTGCTGTCGCCAACTTTGATGATTGCAGTAAATGGATTCTTCTCCTCAATTAATACTTTCGTATGTTCCATCTCTTCTTTCGAAGTTATGCTGCGAAGTTCCTGACAGTATTCTGATTCCAGCGGGATATACCGTATTGGGGGCAGTCGTCTTACCTGTTCCTTCGCAATCCGAATTCCGACTCCGCTTCCTACCATGAGCAGATAAAAAACATCCACGAAATCCATGAGGTTTTCGATATTCGTAAAAGCGCAGTTATAATTGGACAGGGGATAATGCTTGACTACTTCTGTTCCTCCCATATATAGCGTTCTTCCGGAAGGAAAAGTTCTCAGATTAAACAAATTGTCGAAGAGAAGCCTTGCTTCCTTCTCTTCTTCTTTTTCGTCTATCGGAAGACTCTGCCGCTTCTTAAACTCAATTCCCAGACGAATATTATATTCCGTCGCGCGTTTCACGGCTTCCGGCCAGAATTCTCTTCTTTTCTTATCGTCAAGATACCTGGAATATGTCCGCAGAAATACAAACTCGCCAATATGACTTAGCGGGCTCTTAAGCTCCCAATACTTATCAAGGAATTGTTCTGATAATAATTGCTCCATAAAATCTCCATTTCTTCAAAGTCAGTAGACTTTGGGTCACCGTTAAGACTTTACAATACAATTCATAGAAGGCTGATTTTTTATTGCAAAAAAATCAAAAACTTCACTGTAGCTTCTTTACGATTACTCGAATTCATTCAAATATTGCTGAAGCAGTTCCACATATTTCCCCACATGAATCCCATCTACCAATGCATGATTCACCTGTACCGAGAAGGGAAGCAGTATCCGTTCACCCTCCGCAAAATATTTACCCCATGAGATTCTTGGTACTGAATCTTCTTTCTGTATCTTCATGGTATGTGATAAGCTGGTAAAGGAGATCCATGGAATACAGGTAATATATACCACATCATCTCTCACGTCATTATCACCTGGCGCAAAAAGTGAAGTCTGGCTACCTGATATCTTCTTTGCTGACTGTACAAATTCTTCCATAGAATCCTCTAACTCTACTGTTACAAGTTTAAACAGTTCCTCTCCCGGTGTAATATTAGTAAAAGAAGGATGCGTACGCTCATGCAGTACTACCTGCTCGCCTCGGATTCGATAGCGAAATTCCTCAACTCTGTTGGCAATGTCTGTCGCAGCATAAGTCATGGCATAATAAAAGGACAGTTTCTTTGTCTTTGTTATCGCCAAGAAATTAGTAATGTCAATATTCATACAGATATTATATTGAGGATAATCTGCAGTTATGAAAAACCTATAATGTTCTGCTCGCTTCCATGTCGAAATATCAATAATTTTCATTCTATCAAATCCTTTCAGAAATCCTGTATTATTAAATTAATTTAAAATGCCTATAAATAAAGCTCAGAAACTCACTAATTACTTGAATATAGATATTTCATCACAGGAATATCCAGATGAAAAATTCAGTAATAACTCTTATGTAGTTATTTCAAAATAGATATCTTACTCTATCTTCTTTTCTCTCTTATGAAACATCTCAGAATCTGTTTTATATGGAACTCGACCTGATGGAATCTCCGTTGAGGCAGGTAGTACATGGCTATCCTGATCATCAAAGAAAATATGTGCATTGAAGGCTTTTAATATCTCTTTCTTTTCTACGCCTCCAAGGAAAAAAGCCTCATCTATCTTTACTCCCCATTGTCTGAGTGTTAAAATTACTCTCTTATGTGCAGGATTGTTCCGAGCTGTAATAATTGCGATTCGGAGCATATTCGGATATTTCTCTTTGATTGTGGAAAGAGTTCTTAGCAACTTCGCAAAAGGTCCGTCCGGCATTGCTTTCTCAGCATTCGCTTTTTCATGTTCCAAAAATGCTTCCAATCCATCTCTTTGATAGATTACTTCCGATTCCTCAGAAAAGATTACCGCATCCCCATCGAACGCAATCCGAATTTCATTATCGTCAGGAGTATAATTCTTGGGTACGTCATAAATGAGTGCAGCCGCGAATCCTGCATCAATGGCTCCCTGCACATCATCCTCGTTCTTCGACAGGAATAAATCCACATCAAATGCAGAAAGGTATTTTACGATTGGCTCACCTCCGGTGAATCCTGCCCTGCATATTCCAAGATCCATCTGTTCAATAGAGTTAAAGATTCTAAGCCCGGTCTCAGGACTGTTTCTTGAAATGATGATTACTTCTATGATACTGGATTTGAATTTATCATTAAAATCCAGCAATGCTTTGATCAGGGAAAATGCGGTTCCTGGTTTTAGGACTTCATTCTCATGCTCGATTTCATAACTGATATATTCATTTAAACCTTTTTCAGTATAGATCCTGTTCTCAAGTTCCAGGTCAAACAGAGCTCTCGAGGATATTCCAACTACTAATTTATCATTTAATTGATATGCCATAAATTCCCTCCTTCTCATTTCAACTTATTTCGTATCATCTAATATACTTGGTAGAACAAGGAACGAGCAGCACGGTATCTGTTTGTAACTTTTTCTTATCAAGAGGTTCTACTTCACGCTTAGTATAGCATGGAGCCTGACCATCTTATGTCTTTAGGTAAGATTATTTTCATCCTAATCTACAATAAACAATTTTACTCCCGTATTTGTATAAGAACGATGTGGATTTTCTTCCTCATCTTCTACTTGGTAGCTTACACCCGGTGTTGAGATAAAAGTACTCCCATCTTTTAGCTCTGTAATTAATTCTCCCTCTAATACAAGAATTACATGCCCTCGACTACACCAATGGTCTGCCCTATAGCCTGGCGTATATTCCACCATTCGCACTCGGATGTTGCCCATTTCAAAAGTCTTCCAATATGCTTCACCCGTAATTCCAGCGTGAACCGTTGCTTCCATGCTGTTCCAGTCCACACAGCAAAAAGGTACTTCTTGAATTTTCATATGCAAATCCTCCTCTATTGTCTTCTTGAAACATATATTACCATATCCCAGCTTATTAACATAGTATCTCAGTAAATATTTCTATCATCCGAGTTTGATTCATACTGTTCATATGTTCAAAATATTGAAGAGAAGTTTAATATAATTGCCACTCTTATATATCAATTCATCAAATTTATCTCAATTATCAGAAGAGCATGTACTATTTCCTCATGGAGAATTGTTTATCCTTTTTAAGTTCAACTATTCTTATCTAATAGAGCTAAGATAATAATAGCATTTTAAAATTATTATTGTATAATAATGGTAGATGATTCGTATTAGTTTAAAATAACGAACTAAAACTTATAATTTTTTTATGGACAAAATCGAGCAATGTTGACTAGGAATTTAAAGTTAAAATACTTTACAATTTATATACGAGGTGAGAAAAGATGGATTACATTCAGAGTATGCAAAAAGCAATTGAATATATGGAAGTTCATATACTTGAACCTATCAATTATGAAGATGTAGCTAAGCAGGTATATATGTCTAACTATCATTTTCATAGAGTCTTTAGTATGCTTACAGGTATCACGGCGAATGAGTATATGCGAAATAGAAGACTATCGATAGCAGGGCAGGAGCTTATTATGTCAAATGCTAAGATTATTGACGTGTCTATGAAGTATGGATATGATTCTCCGGAAAGTTTTACCAAAGCATTTTCGAGATTTCACGGGGTCACCCCCAATATTGCAAAACGTGCTGGAATGCAATTAAAATCTTTTAATCGCCTAACAATACAAATAAAATTGGAAGGTGGTACGGTTATGGATTATAAAATCATTGAAAGAGAAAGTTTTAAATTATTAGCAAAAGTAGAGGCATTCAGAAATGAGTCGATTTCAGAAGAAGGTAATACAGAGATACCTGATTTTTGGAAAACAAGTGGAGATAGTGGAGTATTTGAGGTACTAAAAAACAATACAACAAAACATGATGTTTATGGAGTATGTGCGCCAATATCAAAAGAAAGCATGTATTTTGATTATGGTATTGCAATGGAATATGAGGAGGGAAATGTTCCTGATGGGTATAGGATTTGGGAAGTAAAACCAACTTTATGGGCTGTTTTTAAATGCATCGGGGAAGATGGTGAATGTATAGGAGAAACTTGGAATAGAATTTTCAAAGAATTTTTACCAAGTTCAGAATATAATATGTTGGATGATACAGACTTTGAATTATATCAAAACGAAAGTAATTCTGACTGCTTTTGCGAAATATGGATTCCTGTTCAAAAAAAATAACAATGTTGTAAAAAATTAATTTCAATTTATTTTATAACTATATTGACCGTTCATTTTTATAATTCATTTATTCCAAAGGAGATATCATAGTGACGCAGAACAATACAAATGTACAGATTCGTTGTAAGGAATTTCTCACAGATGAAGAATTCGCTGAGATAATGGAACTTCAGGAACTATGTTTCAAAAAAGATCATATCAATTTAAAATTGGAAGTGGATTATAAACTTCATGTAGGTAAGACTACGACAGACCGAACGGATAAAGCAAATGAATTCTTATATTACATCGATAAGGCTTTGGTTGCCTATCTTGGAATCTGCTGTTTTGGCAGTAACATCGGCGAGATAAATGGCATGACTCATCCAGATTTCAGAAAAAGAGGAATCTTTACCGAACTTTTCAAGCTTACCATCAAAGAAGCCCTGAGTAGAAATTTTTCAAAAATTCTTCTCTTATCTGATGCTGCTTCTTCCTCAGGCGTTAAATTCATTGAACTTGTCGGTGGTAAATATAACAATTCAGAATATCGAATGACGAAAGTGATGTCAAGTAATCCATCTTCCGCTCAAGAAGAACATACTTCTTACGAAGGTACGAAATGTCCGATAGCTCTTAAAGTCGCACGGAAAAGAGACCAAAGAGAACTTGATAAGCTCAATTCTATTTTTTTTGGAGACGAGGATCCAATCTATGATTCCGTTGAAAATGTAGAAGGTGATAGAGCACAAAAAACCATCCGCACCGATATTGTAGAAAATAAGGAAGATTTTTCTCCTGATGTTCCGCTGGAAGAACTAAATACTACAATCTACATGGTGGAACTTGAAAATAATGTAATAGGAAAAATAAATATCGAGTATACAGATCATGACGCATTTATCTTCGGATTTGGAATACTGCCCGATTTCCGTGGACAGGGTTATGGAAGAGCCACCTTGCAAGAAGCTCTATGGCTCATTGCCGAAAGAAACATTTCAAGCACAGGCCTAGATGTCGTTTGTACTAACAGCAGGGCCCTTAACCTATATAAATCCTTAGGATTTGAAGAACAGTCTGTCATGAATTATTATCAGTACCACTAAAAAATAAGAATTAAAAATGAGGATTTATGAAATATCGCCTTACTCCCTGTTACCGGAAATTTGGCATTTCATAAATCCTCATTCATATTCTTATGATTCAAGCGCTATTTTAGCTTCTGCCTTCTTTTCTCTTGTTACTTTTGCACCAGCAAAAACAATCGTTGCCATCATGAATACTACTAATATTGCTACCAACACCCCAACATTATACAGTACTACACTGCTATCCGGCATCGTAATGGATTGTTTAAATAATGCAACGGAATAGGTCATCGGCATGAAGGGATATAATTTGCTAAAGAACTTAGGTATGGTTTCCATTGGGAAAGTACCGCCGCAGGAAGTCAGCTGCAGTATCAGCAATACAATAGTCAACAGTTTACCGACATCCTTTAAGCACACCATCAAGAATTGAATGATCGATATAAATACAAGGGATACTAAACAGCAGGATGCATAGTAGAGAAACGCATTATCCACTTTGAGTCCAAGTCCTGCCTGTAATATCCATGCTAATGCAATCGCCTGGATTATCCCGACGAGCAAGAATAAAAAGCTTCGTGCAACTCTATGTTCTGAATCTCTTGACATGATCTTAAATTTACCCTCGGTATCTAGATATACTCCAACGAAGAGGATTAGACCTCCGACCCAGAGAGACAGTGACATAAAGTATGGTGCAAAAGCAGTTCCATAATTTGCGATATCTGTAACATTATCTTGTTCTATCGTAACAGGAGCTCCTGCAAATTCTGACAGTCCGTTCAGTACTTCTATTTGACTGTCCGCATCCGTAATTGCGGTATCCACACCTGTTTTTGCAGTTTCAATTCCATCTGTAAGTTCTTCAGCACCTATATTCAGTGCTGACGCACCTGATGCTATTTTCTCTGTAGCATCCGCAAGTTTCACGGTTGCATCGCCTATAGTCGTAAGTCCGGAATTTAAAGACTGTGTTCCGGAGGATAACTGAGCAGACCCCTCTTTCGCACTAATAATACCTGTACTTAATTGGCCTGCTCCCTCCTTTGCACTTGCAATACCTGCACTTAACTGGTCCGATCCCGCTTTGGCACTTGTAATTCCGGCACTTAACTGAGCCGAGCCTTCCTTGGCCTTCGTGATACCTGCAGATAAGGTAATCAGCGCTTTATTAACTTCAGGGAGATTAGTGCTTCCCTCTGAAAGCTTTCCTGCTCCTGCACTGATCTGCGCAGATGCTGCTTTTAACTGAGCACTTGCAGTTGAAAGTGCTGCAATACTTTGTGCATTTGCAGGATCTGCCATTTTCGTGATGAAGGCTGCAAACACTGGATCCTTCATAATAGAAGGATTAATTGTCGTAACATATTTCGTTAAAAATGTTGATGTATTATTGACGGAAGCAATTAGTGTATCCACTCCCGCAGTGTACTTAAGGATACCTTGATTTAGGGTTTCTGCTCCGCTTGCAAGAGTCTGCGCACCTGTGGTAAGCTGTCCAAGATCTTTCGTCGCCGTGACTAGCTGATCTGTTCCTGTCTTAATATTGCCTAGTCCAGCGTCCAAACCGTCTGCTCCTGTCTTGATCGTTGAAAGTCCGCTGCCAAGGCTTTCTGCTCCGGTCTTAATATTGCCCAGACCGTCCTCGAGTCCTGCTGCTCCGGTCTGCAGTTTTATAAGCCCATTAGAGAGACCTGCTGCTCCGTCTGCTAATGCTTTAGACCCTGCTTGCGCATCTGTAATACCACTCTGAAATTCTTTGAACTTATCGCTGTATGTTGCAGTACCTTCTGCTAACGTTGTGACACCCTTCTGCAGCTTAACTGATCCATCCCCGATCTGTCCTAATCCATCCTGTAGTTCCGTCATTTGATCCGGCACTGACTGAAGATTATTCGCAAGCTCCTCCACAATTCCTTCTACTACATTACTTCGAACCGATTCTTCTATTTTTGTAACTGCACTGCCAAGAATCTGGCTTGCAAGATAATTACGTTTCTGATTGGCAGAAAAGGTGACTACCGCAGCCTGCTTGTCAGTCGAAGATGCAGAAGCAATGTCTGCAGAAAAGTTTTCTGGTATAACGATCATTGCATAGTAATCAGTACCTTCGGTGCCTTCTGCTGCCGTCTGTTCATCCGTAAAGACAAATTTCAGTTCTCCACTCTCCTTCAGGGCATCACACATTTCATTACCGAAATTACGATTTTCATCATTCATTAAGGCACCTTTGTCATTGTTTACTACTGCTACCGGCAAGGATTCCAACCTTGAATAGGGATCCCAGAACGCTCCAAGATAAAAATAACTATAAAGTAGTGGGACAATAACAACGGCTATAATAACGGCCAAACATATAATTCTTCTTTTCGTGATTAATTTTTTCATATGTATACTCCTCATTTTCATTTCTTTGTGGAAGTATAGCACGTGATTTTTGAATTGTAATTAGACATTCTTTTTTATTTGTCGGATTATCAGATAAAAAGAAGAATCTGTCTTAATTTCAGACAGATTCCATTTTTTGTCCATAGGAAGTATTGATAAAAAACATTACACTATTCAAATGAAATATAACGATATAAGAATTAACTGTTCGTTTTCTTCAATTCTTTATCAGGAAATAGATATGGGAATTCTATTATATTTCTTATTATTATCTTGTTTGTTATGGTATATTATGTAATAATATAGATAATCTAATAATGCGGATAATTAGAATGATATACTTGATTATTGAGATTTCTTATTTTAATTAAACCATTGTGAAAAGGGGTTTTGTTACGTAGCGTGTTAATTTTATAAGGGAGAAGTGCCATATGATAATCGAAGGAAAAGTCAGAAATGTAACTCTTGTTTTAGCTGCAGATGTTTGTTTACGAAGAATGGCCAAATCACCGTACCGTTGTACCCGGAACTTAATAGAACTAGGTATGTCAGCCTTTCCCGAAAAGCTTTCAGATCAGGAACAATACGATTTATCTCATGAACTTCTGACTGCTTGTAAAAACAAGGATGCAGTACAAGCAAAAGCTTTATTTGTTTCTTCCTTTTTAGAGAAATGAACTATTGTAAATTCATTAGTACATCAATGATTGAAGTTTATATTTTTCTGTCTTTTGGGCTGTTGATTACAGCTTATTAATTTATCTGCATTTTTTTATTGTAACGTATATATCCAAATTTCTCAGTACCAAAGGCAAGTTTTTTCAACTGTTCTGTAATATACTCTGGAGTTTCCTTCATCCCATGATGAGCCCAGGCGATTATCGTTCCTACGATTCCGTATGCATAAAAGTCAGCCATAAAACTTCTATCACTTTCTTTCATTTCTTTTTCTACCGCAATCCTCCCAATAATATCAGCAAACAATTCACTGGTTATTTGAAGAAGATATTCTCTAAATTCATTTTCCACAGAAGCTTTCAGCGTATTAATATAAAAGAAATCTTCATTTTTCATTTTTACCAGCATTCGGAGTACTTTATCTGTTGCATTCTCATAACTCAAATCTTTGATTATTTCTGAAACAATTTCGTTATAATAAATCCAGCCTACCAATTCAAATTTATCCTGAAAATGATAATAGAAGGTCTGACGGTTTAATCCACAAATTTCTGCGATATCTGAAACTGTAATTTTATCAAAATTTTTATTTTTTGTAAGTTCCTTCATTCCAGCGGCAATTGCTTTTTTTGTAATAATGGAATCTGACATAATCTCACTGCCTTTCTTATCTTGCAACAACTCTCTTAGACAAATCTGCCTAATTATAATACATTTCTTGCTTCTAGTACATAGGTTGTTTTTAAATAAATAAAAATAACAAGTCTCGTCAAACTTAATACTCCTGCTTTGAAATAGAATATGATTAATTTATAAGGATACTGTTATTTCATCTTATTCTAAGATAATGCTTTTATTACTTATAGCATTTTTCATGCCTGAAGACTACATTTCTTTCTTCAGCGACAGCCAGAATTCAACTCCATTTCCCTTATTATTTACTCCGTATTTTCCATGATGTGCATTCATAATCGTTTGCACGATATATAATCCTAAACCGATGTTGTTTTGAGGCGTTCTTGTTCTAGACTTATCAATACGATAAAAACTATTCCATATTTTATCGATATCCGATTTCTCAATTTCCGCTCCCTCATTAAAAACGGATACCACGGCTTCGCCCTCTGTTGTTT
>JBASOB010000318.1:0-1966 GCA_049657865.1 Mobilitalea sp. | reverse complement strand
AAGTATTTCTATGCCAAGTCTTTTGCATTCTCTGATATACAAAGACACTGTTCCAGAGCTTCCCATAATACTTGAAATAAGTGCTGCCATAAATTCTACAGGATAATAATGCTTAAGCCATGCTGTTTCGTAAGCAAGTGCTGCATAAGCAACTGAATGTGCCTTTGGAAATGCATACTTTGCAAATTCAACCATTAAATCGTATATTTCATTGGCTGATTTTTCATCAACACCGTTATTTACAGCTCCTAAGATTGCAATTTCTCCATTTTCAGCCGGCTTACCGTAAATGAAGTTTTTTCTTTCTTCAAGCATTACGCTCATTTTTTTCTTGCTCATGGCACGTCTTAGTAAATCCGAACGTCCCATTGTAAATCCACCTATATCTCTAACTATCTGCAGTACTTGCTCTTGATATACCATGCATCCGTATGTTACATCCAGTATTGGCTCAAGCTTTGAGTGAAGATATGTAACATTTTGAGGATTTAGCTTGTTTTTTATATATACCGGTATTTGACCCATCGGTCCGGGTCTGTAAAGGGCATTTGCTGCTGCTATGTTTTCAAATTCTGTTGGTTTAAGTTCACTTAAAAATGCTCTCATACCTGAACTTTCAAACTGAAATATGCCTAAAGTTTCTGCGCTTGAAAAAACTTTGTAAACTTCTTTGTCTTCATACTGGCAATTGCTGAAATCTACTTTTTTATTATAGTCTTTTTCTATTAACTCAATTGCATCACGAATTACAGTCAATGTTCTAAGCCCTAAGAAATCCATTTTCAAAAGCCCAAGTTCTTCTAATTCAATCATATTGAACTGCGTTGTAATAATATCTTTATTTCTGGACAATGGCACATATTCTGTTACATCTTCTCTTGATATTAAAACTCCTGCTGCATGGGTTGAAGCATGTCTTGGAAGTCCTTCAACTTTCAGCGCCAAATTAATGAGTTTATTAACTTTTAAATCACCGTCATATAAATCCTTCAGTTCCTTGCTTTCTTCAAGAGCTCTGGAAATTGTCATTCCAAGACTCATTGGAATTTTCTTTGCTATAAAATCAACTTCTCCGTAAGATAGATTCAAAGCCCTTCCCACATCCCTGATTGCACCTTTTGCTGCCATTGTTCCGAATGTGATTATTTGCGCCACTCTTTTACTGCCATATTTTTGTTTAACATATTCAATAACTTCTTCACGGCGCTCGTAGCAAAAGTCAACGTCAATATCCGGCATGCTTATTCTGTCAGGATTTAAAAATCTTTCAAAAATCAAGTTGTATTTCAATGGGTCGATGTTTGTAATTTTCATTGAATATGCAACTAAACTTCCGGCTGCCGAACCTCTTCCCGGCCCAACCATTATTTTGTTGTCTTTGGCATACTTGATGAAATCCCATACAATGAGAAAGTAATCCACATATCCCATCTGTTCAATTATACCTATTTCATAGTCAAGTCTGTTTTGAATATCGTCTGTTATATTTTCATATCTTTCTCTTAAGCCTGTCTGACATATTTCTTTGAAGTAGTCTGCTTTAGTATATTTTTCCGGAACTTTAAATTCAGGAAGATGGACTGTGTTAAAATCAAGTTCCACATTGCATCTTTCTGCAATAATGGCAGTATTTTTCAACACTTCATCAGGAAAAATCTCAGCCATTTCTTCATATGACTTTAAATAAAATTCATCTGAGGGAAATCTCATTCTGTCTTCATCCATAACATTTTTTTGCATTTGGATACAAAGAAGAACATCATGAAAATATGCATCTTCTTTATTTATATAGTGAACGTCATTTGTAGCAACCAGTTGAATGCCTGTTTCATTGCTCATTTTCATAAGTGCGGCGTTTACTTCCTGCTGCTCTTTCATACCGTGGTTCTGCATTTCAAGAAAAAAGTTGTTTTCTCCAAATATATCTTTATACATCAAAGCCGTTTTAACAGCTTCTTCGTAATTA
>JBASOB010000317.1:0-10564 GCA_049657865.1 Mobilitalea sp. | reverse complement strand
GGGTGGTGCCCACTACGGTTAGCAGAATTGATACCCCGTACGCATGGATCACTGAATTTCCCGTATTAAATATATATTCATAGGCATAAAGACTAAATTTCTCTGGTACGAAGGAATAACCATTTCTTATTAAAGTATCATTATCGGTAAAAGAGGATATTACAAGTAATATTAATGGAATGATTGCACATGCCGAAAGTATGATCATTATTATGTTGCTAAATATCTGATATCTTTTTTCTTCTTTTGTTTTCATCTTCTACCCCTTTCTAAAATAATGCATTTTCAGAATCAACTTTACGGACAATTAAGTTCGCAGTAAATACCAGAACGAATCCCACAACGGATTGATAGAGACCTGCTGCTGAGGACATCGTGATATCTCCCAGCTCTAATAATCCACGATATACATAGGTGTCAATGGTATTCGTAACCGAATAAAGTGCTCCTGAATTTTGTGGTACCTGATAAAATAATCCAAAATCAGAATAGAAAATTCGTCCAACTGACATTAATACAAGCATAACAATTGTCGGTTTTAAAAGAGGTAATGTGATTCTCTTAATCTGCTGCCATTTTGTTGCACCATCAATGGCTGCTGCCTCATAATATCCTTTATCAAAACCAATGATTGTAGAGAGGTATATAATGCAATTATATCCTATTGTTTTCCATGTATTAACAAATAAGAGTATGAACGGCCAATATTTCTTTTCTGAATACCAGGAGATACCTTCAATCCCAAGCGGTTTCAAAATCGAATTGTTTATAAATCCATTTTCTGTTGAAAGAAAAGCAAAAACCAGATAGCTCACAATTACTGCTGATATCAGAAAGGGAAGTAATATTGCAGACTGATAAAGCTTTTTGGCTTTTGACGTTATTTCCGAAAGAATAATTGCAACTGCAATTGCACAAATTGTATTTAATATGATAAATGCAACATTATATAATATGGTATTTCTTGTAATGATCCATGCATCCTGTGTAGCAAATAAATATTTAAAGTTCGCAAATCCTGCCCAGGGCGAACCAAAGATACCTTTTCTGGCATTAAAATTCTTAAAAGCCAGCACCAGACCCGGAAGTGGCATATAGTTATTAATAAAAAGATACAAAACTCCTGGAAGTGCCATTAAATAAAGAGGAATACATTTCTTTATCATAACCCATTTTTTTCTTTTTTTCTCCGGAGTATTCACGGTTGCAGCTGTATTTGACATAGTTACCTCCATTACAAAACGTGATGTAAGAATCCGGCTTGCGGTTTCTTTTATTCGAAAACACTTCTCTACTTATTTAAGAAAGGATGGCGAAACAAAGCAACCCGCTTCTCCATCCTTTCACATATTGAATGAATGATATCTTCTATGATTAAATCAATTCATGAAGGAATTAATTAATTCATCCTTCAATTAGTTCACACCATTATCTGCTGCCCATGAATCAAGTGCTGCTTGTTTTGCTGTCATATAAGTATCAAGACCTGCAGATTTAAACTTATCCACCATTTCAGGGATTCCGGTCGTCGGATCTGTAAATCCATACATTAGCTGAAAGGCATATTCATTGTAGACATTGGTAAGTGCGGTATACTCACTTGATACACTGCTGTTATCAAAGGCAAAACCAAGTGCTTTTGATTTTTCGGATTCTAAATTAAAGACATTCATACGATCCCAGATATCAAGATCGTTGCCCTCCCAGATGCTGGCAATAAACTGATTTGGCATAAGCCAGTTGACATTATTGTAGTACTCGGAGTTTTCTGCTTTGATTCCATCTGCAAATGTGATATGTCCGTCTTCTGTCTTAGCATATTCGGTTCCTTCTTCACCCCAGCAAAGTAAATCCGAAAGATAAGGATCGGTATAGAAGGCATTTAATACTTGCATTGCTGATACTGAGTCTTCCGTTCCTGAATTGATGCACCAAGGCATGGATGCAACTGCAGATGATTTGAGGAAATCACTACCTGTTTGAAAAACAACCATATCTCTTCCACAAAGACCTGTTTCCTGTGCTTTGATTCCTGGTTTTGTTGCTGTAGCATAAACCATAACAGTTCCAGCTTTTACCTGTGAGGTTGCAGAAGTATCATCGGTCAGTGCATCTTTCGAGATGTATCCAGCCTGATTCCAAGAATACATTAAATCACAATAATTTTTGAACATTTCACTCGACCATAAATCTTCTACCACAAGGCTGTTCACTGGATCTAATAATACACCATAATTATCTCCGCCAAGTGCATCAAACTTATTGTACTGAGTAAGGGTTGCTTCCTGAGGAGCATATACATAGAGATCAGGATAAGCTGTATGAAGCTTTGCGAAGATATCACTGATTGTATTGATATCAGTATAGATTAGTTCGTCGCCTTCTTTATACATTGAAGTGTAATCATATCCAATTTTATCAAGGTACTCTTTACCAATTGCAAAACCACCAAGGCCAATCGCCATATCTCTTTGCTGAGGCAAACCGTATAACACCCCACCTACGCGGCAAGCCTGTACATATGAATCATCCATGGTTTCAAGAATTCCTGTTCCATAAGTCTGAATCAGGTCATTTTCTTCTAGATCAAGGCAATACCCTTTATTGATAGAGGAGGTATATCCTACCTGTATTGCATTGTAGATATCCACCTGTTCACCAGAGGATAACATTAGCGTCATAGATTGCTTATAGGAAGCAAAATCCATAATCTGAAGTTCCACTGTGATTCCGAGATTCTCTTCTGTATATGCGCTGATAAGTCCCTGAACTCTCTCAAGTCCTGCTGGTGATCCAGCCCAGTTCATGAAGGACATCACTATCGTTGGATACTCACCGCTAGCTTTTCTGTCTGCAATTGCCTGTGCTGCTGCATCCAGTGTATCGGTTGCTGCTGCGTCGTCCGTTGTAGCAGCTGTCTCTTCAGTGCTTGTCGTATCTTTTTCAGCCGTATCTGTGCTTGCTTTACTACAGCCCGTCATCATCCCAACTACCATGACTAAACTTAATAAAATTGCCAAAATCTTTTTCATAAAATACCCTCCACTTAATATATTGTCTTGGAAACTATACAAATAACTATGCCTTTCACTCTTCTTGCAAACTATGGGTTGCAAGTATAAAGTTGTGTGTGAAAGAGTTGTCTTTCACGCTAATTGCCACACCGCTTTCGGCTCAAAAAATGATAAAAATTTCTTTTCACACTCTAATTGCCCTACGTAATTGCTGACAACGACTTCTTATTATATAATTTTCCTTGATATTAGTAACAAACTTATTATATAATATTGTTTATGCAACGTAAGAAATTATTCTTAGACATTATACTACTATTCTTAGAATTTTATATAAATGCAACAAATTATATTCCTCTTTCACTGATAATCATACAATTTACACAGATAATAACATGAGGGTCCTAATAATGAAGGTCAATAAAAAAGAATCAGCAAGATCTACTTATTCCTTTCGTCATCGCATTTTTCTAATTGTCGCTCTGATATTTATTTCCTTTATTCTGATTATTACCTGGCTTTCCAGCTATTTTACCAATATCCTGCGTGAGAAAAGCTATAATAATATCAAAGATACCCTGCAGCTTTATAACAATCAGCTCAGCGAAAATCTTGAGGATATCGACATCTATCTTTTTGAAATGAATTATAACAGCTCGGATATTTCTATGATAAACACTCAGAAAGATGTCAGTAAGGTTTACAATAATATTATGCGTGTGAAAGATTTACTAGATTACAGCCTTCCTTCTTTCTCCGAAATTGGTGGGATTTTTGTATATGCCCCCAGAAATGACACCTATATTCAGTCCTATAAACAGACTGAAAATGCACCCGTCTCTAATTATATCAGGGACTATCTCCGCAAACTAAATTCGGGCGGCGCAATGGATCAGGTCAATACAGATACCTGGTTCTCGCAAGAAGTTAAAAATTCTTACTATTTAATTCGTATTATTAAAATCGACAATTCTTATATCGGAACCTGGGCTAATGTTGATGAACTTACCTCCACTTTCCAAAGCGTCTCTGACTTAAAGGGAAATGTTATGTACGTAGATTCTAACGGAATGCCGCTTAGTGAAAACGAATTTTCCAACTACACGTTCAACCTTGAACCTAACCTGAACAATTACACCATATTCAAACCTGAGGATGGAGACAAGTCTCTGATGGTAACAAGTGAAATCACTTACTGCGATTACTACCTTGTGGCACTCATTCCTCTGAAAAATATTGACGTTGATCTGTATACTATATATGAAGCTTTTATCATTCTGATTCTTGTCATCATCGTGCTGGTAATTTCACTAATCATATCGGTGAACAAATTTTTATCGAAGCCTATCTTATTATTGGAAAATGCAGCTACTTCTATCCGTAGCGGCAACTTTGACACCAAAGTACCCTCAGATAATTCAAATTGCAAAGAAATCATACAGATTGATACTGCTTTCAATAATATGATTGAGGAAATACAAGAACTTCGGATTGATGTATATGAAGAAAAAATATCAAAATCACAGATTGAGCTCCAATATCTAAAGTCGCAAATAGCACCTCATTTTTTAATCAATTGTTTGTTTTCTATCTCTTCTCTGGCAGACAGCAATTCAGAAAATCATGAAATCCTGCAGAAGATGGTAGCGACACTTTCCGACCATCTACGGTATACCTTGTCGGATCGTACGAAAGTACCTTTAGAAGAAGAATTATCCTATATTTATAATTATATGGAATTGACTAAACTGCGTTTTCCCGGATTTTTAACTTATATTTCGAAAATCGCGCCGGAAACAAAAGATGCATCTGTATTTCCTCTTATCTTACTGATGTTTACAGAAAACACTATAAAGTATAACATGGTTATGGGTGAACCTCTTCTAGTCTCAATTACTTCTGAGATGATGATTAAAAATGAAGAAAAATGGATTCACATCATCCATATTGATTCAGGTGACGGATTCGATTCCGACACTTTGGCTGATTTGAGTGAGGGTCCAAATCATACTTCAACTCATCAAGATGGACGACATCTTGGAATACGCAATGTTGCGAAAAGACTTGAGCTTGTGTATGGTGACACTGCCACAATTCGTTTTTCGAATGAACCAGGGTCAGGTGCAAGAATTGATATTGAAATACCGTATGCTACATTTTCATAATGATATAAGCTTGATTTGAGTAGTGATCGTTCCTTGATCTTCTACTTATTTGAGCTAGCACAAAGATACGTCTTTTACAATTATAGTTATCCCTGCAGCCAAAGTTTGCAGGTAGAGAGAAAGGCATGGTTATTAGCGTGAAAGATGACTCTTTCACACGCAAATTTGTGCCTGCAGCCCAAAGTTTGCAGGTAGAGAGAAAGGCATGGTTATTAATATGAATATACTAGTTGTGGATGATGAATATTATATCGTTCAAGGCATCCTGAAAAACACAAATTGGGCTAAATTAGGGATAGACAGTATATATACTGCCTATAGCATGAAACAGGCTCAGGAAATTTTCCTTCAGCATGAGATTGATATTCTTTTAGCAGATATTTCAATGCCAAAAGGGAATGGTCTCGATTTAATCACTTGGGTGAATGAAAATTCCTATACTCCTGTTAAAATGCTTCTTACCGGACACCAGAATTTTAGTTATGCTCAGACTGCGATTCATCTGCAATGTTTTCAGTATATATTAAAACCAATCAGTAGCAGTGCTCTAGAAGCGGAACTTCTGCTTGCAGTTGAAAAAGCGAATGAAAACAAAAATCTCGACCGCGTAAGGGATATCGCAGATTCTTGGGATTCCACTAAATCAATGCGGATGGAATCTTTTTGGCGAAATTTATATTCCGGTGATACTGCAACTGATATCGATCACCTTACTGAGTCAATGGAAAAGCTTGGCGTTCCTTCCTCTTGGATGGAAGATGATTTTTATTTTCTTCTTTTTCACATTCATCCCAAAAATATATCCTCCGATTCCTCCCTACAGCTTGCATCTACGGATATATATCCTGTCATTTCAGGTATCCTGCATGATATTGATTACACCCTTTTTCGTGTTAACAATTATGATTTTATTCTGGCACAAAAGGCAAATTATTTTAACGATTATCAAAATCTGTTTGACACTTGCGAAGATATTATCAGTCAATTAACAGCAGACTTTCCCGAATATCGTTTTTCTATTTATCTTTCGGACAAAACTCCTATCACAGCTGCAGCAGAATGTTATCAACAGCTGAAGAAGTTTGAAGAGGGCATTTTCACAACAGATAACATCGTAATTCCTGTTCATAGTCTGCATAAGACACAAACCAATGAATTTTTGGATCCATACTTACAACACATTCCTTTTACCGAATGGTCTGCGCTTCTGCTGCAGTACAGATCACATACCATTCTGAAAGAGATTACTTCTTTTTTCAAAAATGAATCCTCTTATTATTCCGTCAAAGTTCTGATAGCTATGTACTACGGCATTTTACAAACCGTATTTTCTGTGTTAGAATCTAAGGAAATCTCTATGAGTGAACTTTTCCCTAAATTGGTTCATCATAGTGATCTGGTTAATGCCACCTCATCCATCGAAAACTTTTTATATTGGACCAATCGCCTGCTCTACGATGCGGAAGAAATTCTTAAAGTGAATTCCGACTCCGCCAACTTTGTAGATACGGTGAAGAAGTTCATAAAAGCACATCTGGATTCTGAGAAACTAGACCGAAATTATATTGCAGAAGAAATCCACATGAATCCGGATTATCTCTCTTACCTTTTCCATAAACAGTCAGGTCAGCTCCTGAGTTCCTATATTATCAACGAACGAATCACTGCGGCAAAAAAGATGCTGCTTACTTCAACAGCAAGTCTTCAGGAAATTGCAGATGCTACCGGTTTTTCCAACAGCTCTTATTTTAGCAAACAATTTAAGAAAATTGTGCAAATGACACCACAGCAGTATCGGAACTCAAGTGCGACTGACCTTTCTGAACAAAAAGTCTAAAACACATTGATCACTAGCATATTTCATGAAAACGAGAAAAATCAATAGCTAATAAAAGGAGAAACTATGAATTTAAAAGTCTTATATGAAGATGCCCATATAATTGTAGTAGAAAAACCACCTAAGATTCCTTCGCAGATGGATAAAACAGGGGATAAAGATATGTTGACTTATGTAAGCGAGTATTTGCAAACGGAATATCCGGACACAAAATCTCCCTATGTAGGATTAATTCAACGTTTGGATCGCCCTGTTGGTGGTGTCATGGTTTTTGCAAAAACAAAAGTAGCCAATCAAAAACTTTCGGAACAAATACAGCAAAAAGAAATTGGGAAGGTTTATTACGGTGTTGTCTGTGGTGTTCCTGAAAAAGATCACGCTCTCTTGGTAGATTTTCTTCTTAAACAAAGTAAAACCAATATGTCGAAGGTTGTATCAAAGGGTACCCCTAATGCAAAAGAGGCCATCTTAGAATATGATTTACTAGAAACCTTGGATACTCCAGAGTACGGAGTTTTATCCCTTCTTAGAATAGTTTTAAAGACGGGAAGACATCATCAAATTCGGGTACAGCTTTCAAGTGCACAGCTTCCCTTATGGGGAGATACGAAATACAACCCTGCATTTGCAAAGCAAAAAGAATGGACACAGGTTGCCTTATGGGCAAAAACATTAACCTTAGAACATCCAAAAACAAAGAAATCCCTCACCTTTCATTCATCACCAAAAGACAATTTTCCTTTTACTTTATTTGAGAAAATTTAAAAGAGGATTCACTTATAAACTATTAGGCCGGCAACATATTGTGGTCAATCCCTCCTATCTTAATCGTTCACCAAACCTCTTTTTTCTATGATGTTAGATATTATGTTATTGGGAAGGGTTCCAACGAAATCTATTATCACTATTTTAGTGATATCTATTCAAATAACTGTTTATAAATATATCCCATATTTGATTTATTTCTTCATCACTTGGTCTCCATTCAGAAAATATAATATTAAATGTATTACTCTGAATAAAATTGGTGAATATTTGAAATATATCTTCCCCCGTACAATTCAACTTGTCTGTTTCAACTAATTTATGTATGTATTTAAAATATTGATCATGTCTTTCTTTATTTGAATCAAAAATATATTCCTCTATATCCTGCACTAACTCAACTGGCTTAAACAGGCGGTATCTAAGATAAAAACGAGTCTTATCATTGTTTTCTAAAGCATAATAGATACAGAATCTAAAATATTTTTTTAATGAAGCTTGTGGATTTTCACATTTTTCAAGAAACAATCCTTTCACTAATTCCGAATAATTTTCTTCCATATCATTTCTTAATGACAGAAAAAGTCCTTTTTTAGATTTAAAAAAATAATATAAGGTTGGAGCGTCTATGTCTGCTGCCTTACAGATCATTCTTACGGTCGTTGCATCATAACCAAATTCCAAAAAAGAAGCAAATGCTACTTGTTTTATTTTTTCTATTTTTTCATCTGAACCTTTCATAGTATCCCTTTCACTAATTAAAGATAGAGCAATAGTTTTTACTTCTGCCCTGAATTTTTATTTGTAATAAATCTGTTTTGATTAGTTCATAGCAAATAATATTTGTGAATACAGGTGATATCTAAATAAAATAGCAACCGATAGACTATTCTTCTATCGGTTGCCATTTTTACAAACATAAAAGTTGTTTGATTTGTGCAAAGGAAAATACCAGTCTATTGCTGTATTATAAATCTACTGACTTCTAATCCTAACTGGTCTGCAAGTTTCTTAAGATTTGCGGAATATCTTGCAAATTCTTCCATCGTCGCATTTATTTCTTCGGTTGACGCAGTCACTTCTTCTGATGCTGATGCGGTTTCCTCAGATACGGAAGAAATGTTTTCTATTGAGGATAAAAGTGCTGACTTATTCTCATTTGTGATTAAAATAGAACCCCTAATTTCTTTGACTTTGATTGTCATATTTTCAATGGATTTTAAAATCTCATCAAATATCTCCTGGGTATGTACAACTGCAACATCTTGCTCTTCAACAACTTGTTTGGTATTTTTAATTGATTCAGCTGCTGTTGCTGCTTTTGATTGAATATTTTCAATTATAACCTTAATCTCTGCTGTTGATTGTTTTGACTGTTCCGCCAAATTCCTAATTTCACTTGCCACAACTGCAAACCCTTTTCCAGCATCTCCAGCTCTTGCTGCCTCTATACTTGCATTCAAAGATAGTAAATTCGTTTGTGCCGTTATTGCAGTTAATGCATCTGATATATTACTGATTTGTAATGAACTTTCATACATATCTTCTATAATTACTTTAACCTCATCGGTGGAATTCTTTGTCTTATTAGATTTTTCTATAAGAGCATCTACCATTTCAAGTCCTTTCGAACTTAATTTTTTTGTATCATTTGAGATATTATCCATTTCAATTGAATTTCCGCTAATATCATCTAACTGCTTAGCGAGTTTTTCCATTCCATCGACGCCTTCTTGAGCGTCCTCAGCCTGAACTACAGCACCTCTAGATACTTCATCTATTGCTTTTGCCACTTCGCCAATAGCCAGTGTCACTTCGGAAGACATTTCAGATAAATGTGCAGATGTCTCCTTAACGGTATCTGAGGAGTTAATTACATTACCTAATAGTTCCGAAATATCCTTCATCATAGTATTAAAAGAATTTGCCAAATCTTTAAATTCATCTTTTGTCTTTGCCTTAAATGTAACAGTGAAATCACCTTCTGAAGCTTTTGAAAACGCATGCATAAGTAATTTTATGTTCCGTGAAATTCCTGAGCTAAAAAGCAATGAAATACCTACCGAGAAAAAGGCCATAAATGCAATGATACCCAATGTAGTATTCAGTATTGGTCTTGTATCATCCGTAAGTTCTTCTTCATCAAGAGCAGCAACTAGAATCCACCCCGTGATGCTATTTTTCTGAAATACACCAAATTTATTCTCACCATCAAATTTATATTCAACGAATCCATTATCCTTCGTTAAAGTCTGTGGCCAAAAGGATAATTTTGCAGCTGTATCAGTATTAATCAATTCTTCATTTGGATGTGCTATAATCTTACCCTCTTGGTCTGCAAGAAATACATATCCAGTATTTCCAATCTTTTTTTCTGCTATCTTATCTACTAATGTTGATAGAGAACAATCCATAGCAATTACTCCAATAATCTTCCCATTATCAATAACTGCTTTTGCTATCGTAATGACATTATCTCCTGTAGAAGCATCTTCATAAGGTGATGTTAATATGACTTTGTCCTGATTCTCAACGGCCTCCTGATACCATAATCTTGTTGTTGGGTCATAATCATCCGGTAACTTTGTTTCCGGATAAATCATCAGATCTTTATTCATAAGACCATAATATACACTTAATGCATCTGAATTATTCTCTTTCACATTCTCAAGTAATCCATTTATAAAGGTTACATTCTCCCCTTCATTCACGTGAACGACATCATAATTATCTGCTATGACCGACACCATCTGAATCATTCCATTAAAATATTCCTGTAAACT
>JBASOB010000316.1:0-4105 GCA_049657865.1 Mobilitalea sp. | reverse complement strand
TATGAGCAAAATGCGGTAGATTATATAGCACAGCTTGATGAAGTAGATCAGGAAATTAAAGATGCTTTAAAAGGTGTAGAAAGCAAGAATTTTATTGTATATCATCCTGCCTTTGGATATATTGCAGATGACTATGGATTGAAAATGTATGCATTAGAAGAAGAAGGAAAAGAAGCAACAGCACAGCATTTGCAGGATATGATAGATCTTGCAAAAGAAGAAAATATTAAGGTGATATTTTATCAGGAAGAAATCGATAGCAGTCAGTCAGAAGCATTTGCTGAAGAAATAGGTGGTAAGACTATACAGCTTGCTCCATTAGCAGCAGACTATATAAATAATCTGAAAAATATGGCGAAGACTATGGCGGAGGCTATGCAATAATGGAAACGGCGGTTCATATTGAAAACTTATCCGTATATTATGGAGAAACGGCTGCAATAACAAACATTTGCCTTGATGTTATTCAAGGAGATTTTTTGGGCATTATTGGACCGAACGGTGGAGGAAAGTCCACTTTATTGAAAGCAATACTTGGATTAATTCCAATTACAACAGGCAGCATACAGATTTATGGTCAAGCACTTGGAAAGAATAGAACGACTGTGGGATATGTCCCACAATTTGCAACCATGGATAGACGATTTCCCATATCAGTGATGGAAGTCGTTTTAATGGGAAGGCTAAAGCAGGGCTTATCGTTGTTTATGAAATATTCAAATGAGGATAAAGATATCGCTTATGATCAATTAAAACGTGTTGGAATTGATCATTTGGCGAAAAGGCAGATATCAGAACTGTCTGGTGGTGAGTTTCAGAGACTTCTAATTGCCAGAGCATTAGCTGTTCATCCTAAATTGTTACTTCTAGATGAACCGACGGCAAGTGTCGATGCGAACTCTAGAGAGCAGATCTATCATTTGCTTAGAGAATTAAACAACGAAATGACAATTGTTCTTGTTACGCATGATCTTTTAGCTGTTTCCTCAGAAGTAAGAAAACTGGCATGTCTGAATAGAAAATTAGTATATCATGGAGAGCCACAGCTCGATGAACATATTGTGAATGAACTTTATGGCTGTCCGGTAGATTTGATTGCACATGGAGTTCCGCACAGAGTGTTAAAAAAACATGAGGAGGTAAGAGGAAATTGATTCGTGCATTATTTGAATATCAATTTATGCAGAACGCATTTATTGCAAGCATATTAGCCAGTATTGTATGCGGAATCATAGGAGTGATTGTAGTAGAAAAGAAACTGATTATGATGAGCGGTGGTATAGCACATACTGCTTATGGAGGCGTTGGACTTGGATATCTATTAGGCTTTGAACCAATTATTGGGGCCTTTCTTTTCTCAATTAGTGCGGCACTTGGAATTGGTGTTATTAAAAGAAGAGGCGGAGTACAATCAGACGTAATTATTGGACTATTCTGGTCTCTTGGAATGGCTCTTGGAATTGTATTTATTGCGCTTATGCCGGGATATCCTCCAGATTTAAATTCCTATCTTTTTGGAAATATATTGTCAGTAACGAAAGCAGATCTGTATCTCATGATTATATTGAGTTTTCTTGTGGTAATCATAGTAATCGCTTTGTTTCAGGATTGGAAAGCATACCTGTTCGATGAAGAATTTGCTTCTATCATTGGTATAAAAACAGTGTTTTTAGAATATTTACTTTTGGTCTTAGTAGCAATGACAGTTGTTGTACTTATTCGGGTTGCAGGAATTATCTTGGTGTTGGCTTTATTAACAGCACCGTCAGCCATGGCTTCTCTATTTTCAAAAAGACTTAAGAGCCGTATGATATTTGCTGTAATCTTCGGAGTGCTTTTCTGTATCAGTGGTTTATGGATTTCGTATAAACTAAATATTGCGTCTGGAGCATGTATTGTCATATTATCTGTTGTTTGCTATTTCCTATCCTATGTTATTCGTATCGTTCATATTAAGGTGAAAAGAAAAAACATTCCAATAGAGCAAATTGCTGGTTAAGAAAAATAGGAGGACGCAGAAAAGTCTTCCAAATATTAATATTATATATGGAGTAAGAGGCGAACCGATTAATAATGACGTAACAGAAAAAGAAGCAGTTGTTTCCAGATTGGATCGGGTTTCGAATACAGTGTCTACTGGATGTAGCGTACCGGGAGCCATACTAGAATACTATAGTAAAGAGTTTATTGACATTTACAATATATCAGATATTATTAGTAAGGGACGGGGAAATTACGAAGCTTTTTCAGAAGGAAAAGGAAATATGTTTTTCCTCTTAAAAACAGAATGTCCTATGAATTCACGGAAACTTAATGTCAATTTGAATGAATATATATTTAAATATGGCGGTGCAAAGCAATCGTAATATTAAGGAGGAAACATGGCAAGACCAACAAAATGGAGAAAAATTGAACATATACCAGCGATTCCCTATTTCGTACCATCTGAAACGGATGTAGCTGAATTACCGGAAAATATTTTAAAGCTGGAAGAATTAGAAGCGATTCGTCTGAAAGATTTAGAAGGATTAGAGCAAGGTGAATGTGCAGAGCGAATGGAAGTATCAAGACCAACATTTCAACGCATTTTATTATCAGCAAGAGAGAAAGTTGCAGATAGTTTAATCAATGGAAAGATGATACGCATAGATGGCGGTAACTTTACCCGTAATATATGTCCAATCCAATGTAAAGATTGTGGAAAAAAGTGGAAAGAAAGCTTTGAAAATCTTGAAGCGATTAAGAGTGGTAAGTATACATGTCCAGATTGTGGTTCTGTTAATGTAATATGTGAGGATAACTGCAAGGACAAGTTTTGTCACAAAAATTGTTGGCGTCATAGAGGTATGGATTTTTAAGATAAAAACAAATTAGAAATAGAAAATGCAGTAATACTGAATTAACGCTTGAATAGTATTGATTTTATTTTCTTGAAAATCGAAGGCGGCGGTTATCAGATTAATGAAAAAGACAAGTAATAAGGATATAAAGAAAACCTCCAGCAATTAATATGATGTGACCCACAAACTAACTTATTGGGGGCAAATCAATATTTGAATGTGTTGGAGGTTTTTTGACAGAAATAATTTACGTGTATACTGATAAAAATACTCTGAGTATAGAAGAAATTAATGTAGGAAGCTATGAGAGTAGTTTCTTTTTTAATGCATTTTATATTTCAAATAATTAATTAGAACGAACTACTTATTAATATACCAATAATAGCACCATATATTGTGGAACCATTTCGGCTTGAAGTGATAGGACATGTTCCACTCTTACAACCCACTTTTTTATGATAGAGATACCCTAATAATCCTCCGATGACAGCTCCTGCAATTAGCTTTAGTATCATTATAAAATCCTCCTTCTTTCTCTTTAACTATATAAATTATAGCAATAATACCTCCAAGAGTTCTGTGACTGTATCACACGGAACAGATTTCAGGTGCAATATCATCAAGGTAAACAAACCACTGACTACACAAACATTAATATTCGTATTTACTTTATAAAGAATCTTTTTATGGCTTATTTCTGCTGAGAAGAGAAGATAGTTTGTTGTCAATTATAATAGAAATAGCGGATATTGAAAGAGCTCATAAGATGTGCTGCATGTGAACTTTAAAGGAAAATGTATGATTTATCTGAGTATTCTTATGAAGTATAGACATAAGGGACTTCCAGTGCAGCTTGTTGTATAACATGGACTAAAAAATTATTAAAAAATATTTATGAAAAAATCACTAGAAAATATTTAGTTATTGACATATGCTCATAATGATGTATACTAATAATAGTAATAAATAAATTCATATAATATAAAAGGAGGTATAGATTATGCCAAGAAGGGATGCGATATAATGGAAAAAAGTGAAAAGACAGCATTTGTTGCAATTGTAATTAATTGCTTTTTGTTTGGAATTAAGGCAGTAGCGGCATTTACTACAGGCAGTATTGCAATAAAAGCCGAAGCTTTTCATACATTTTCGGATTTTATTGCTTCATTAACAGTTTTGGTTGGGTTGAAAATAGCAAAGCGTAAAACAAAAACATTTCCATATGGACTTTATAAAATCGAAAACCTGATGTCTGTTATTATTTC
>JBASOB010000315.1:0-7337 GCA_049657865.1 Mobilitalea sp. | reverse complement strand
GACTAAGCGGATCTATCTCTAATTGTAACTTTCCAGGAAAATCAAAACGTTTCATTCCAATCTCCCAGTCTCTTCCGGTATAGAAATGATCAGCTACAAGCTCTCCATCTAAGTACAATTTAGCCCGGTCTCCTTGATATGCGATAATCAGAAAGCAATCCTCAATCTGTCCCTCCGGTAGATTCAGTTCAATATCATAGGTCATTGCCTTTCTCATTTCCGTGAGATTTGTAATTTTAGTTTCAGTATTTTTTATTTTTTTCGGTACTAACCTATCTGTATTGGAAAACGATACGCTAACTGCCACTTGCTCCATAATTTTTCTATATACTGTAAAATCGCCCTCGTTCTCGCCGCGAACCCAACCTTTCAAACATTTATCAAAATCCGGGTATACTTTCATCTGCAAGGCTCCTCTTCCAATGACCTCAAGTCCTTGCTCCGTCTGAAGTATTGCAGATTCACTGATAATCAGATGTTCTTTTCCACACTTTACCTTCCATGCATTTCGTGCATCTTCTCTGCTTAATGTGATCAACTTCGTATCTCCAAGATCACCTTCAATATCATAAGAAGGTGCTTTATCGCCATAGAAAATATAGGTCTTTGTCTCATTACCGACGATACACAGAGGGGTAACTGCTGCACTTTTCAGTACTGCTGTTCCAATCGGCATATGAAACGGAAGAAAATAGTAATCTTTGTCCTTAATATCAATGCTTGGAAAAGCGATTGTCTCGTCATCCAAATCCACGCTAAGGTTAACCTTATCATGCGCTTCCATCTGGTATCTTCTCTGATAATTATTGATAAAAAGATAACCATTATGCCCGTTGTGGCGTACACTATATCTCAGATCAGTGAAGTTTGTTGGTAATACCGGATTATTTTCCGGGATATAAGCTGGCATTTTACATAGCTCACTGCCAAAATCCTGAATGAACATTGCATATAACTTGATTTCTTTCAGTGTATCTGACACTTGTCCATACTCACGGATTGGCGCACAGAAATCATAATTAAGCTTTGGTAAATCATTGGGGTATCCGGTCTCTCTTGATTCCTGAAGGGTGGTTTTCTTTCCCTTAGGATTCGTTCCTCCATGGTACATATAGTACCCTAGCAAGTTAACACCACTTCCTAGTTTTACAAGTGTCATTGCCCCTATATCTTCTGCCTCAGCGATAGGTCTTCGGTGATGGGTAACCTGCATTCCGCCGCCGAGTTCTGCCGTCAGATATGGAAATTTAGAATAATCAAATGTTACGCCTACTCCGAGGCCATAATCACTTCCTATATTATGATCATTTCTCTCATAAGTGAAGATATAATTACCGCTTGGTTCAATCTCTGTCCTTCTCTGATCCCATGGGGCTTCACAATATCCTCCCATAACAGGAAGCAGTCCGCCGGTCACTGCTCCGCCCCACCCGGTAGCAGTATAAATCGGAACATCAAATCCAATCTCAAGAGCTAACCTATGTAAAGCTTTCATATGATTCTCTCCATCTTCGCCACAAGCACCTCCACAGTGACCAAGTTCATTTTCAATCTGCAATCCAATAATCGGTCCGCCCTCTTTTAGCAAAAGTCCTTTCACCTGTTCCTGCAGTTTCTTATCGTACTTCTCTACCTCTGCTAAATATCCGGCATCATTACTTCTTAAATTATAACCTTTCTGTAATAGCCAATCCGGAAACCCGCCATTTCTGACCTCTCCATGAACCCATGGTCCAATACGGAGAATCAGATATAATCCACATTCCTTGCACATTTCTACAAAACTTCGCAAGTCCCTGTTTCCGGTAAAATCATATTCTCCTTCGATTTCCTCATGATGAATCCATATTACATAGGTAGAAACAACTTCTACCCCACCGGCTTTCATTTTATACAAAGCTTCTTTCCAATACTTCTTTGGGTATCTCGTATAATGAATTTCACCCATGATTGGAAACCATGGTTTGTTGTTTTTCGTCATATACTGCGCATTAAAGCTAAATTCTGTCATCATTTCTTAGAATGCTCCTTACTCTATTCTTTTTATTATTCATTTTTTCAATTTATTTACTCAATTTATTTACTCAATCCATTTGCTCAATCCATTTTGTTATATATTCTTCGATATTCCGAAGGTGTATGATTGATTTTTTTCTTAAAACTTCTACTGAAATAGCTGATATCATGAAATCCCGTTCTATCACATATCTCTTCTACCGAAAGTTTCGTATCTCGAAGAAGAGTGGAGGCCATGGTAAGACGCAGTTGAATCAGATAATTATTTACGGTCTGTCCCGTATACTTCTTGAAATCAGACAATAGTGAAGTCCGATTCGTGTGGAATTCTTCTGCCAGTTTTTCAATGGTTATTTTCTTGTTATAGCAGGACTGAAGGTAATAGATCACATCTACCGCCAGGCGAGAAGAACCATCATATTGCAGCACGCTGCTGATCGCTTCTTCGTCTTCCTCCTGTCTTGCGAGGCAGAAAAGGATTTCAAACAGGTACGATCTGCTCCTGCAAGGCCAGTATCCGCTGTCCTGTTTTGCAAGTAACTCTATTAGCAGTTGCATTTTATGTTCTAGTACTGCTGAATCCATCGTATGAAGCGATAGAATTTTCATCGTTGCTTCTGCTTCTATGCGAAACTGAAGCAAATAATACAAATCCTGCATCTCGGTTGAAGTCAATATATTGTTAGGATTATTTATCCTATCCGGAGTAAAATTCATATTAATGATCGTCGGCTTAAACCAAATAACCCAAGCCGTCTCTTCTGATCTATTGTAAAAGGTGATTTGATCCTGGTTATTCATGCAGATAGCGCATGCACCAGTCATAATAAATTCCTTCTGATTCATCATAAAATGGCTCGTTCCGGATTTGATATATATAATCTTATAGTACTCGCCTGATTCCTTAGCCTGCAATTGGGTTAGGCCTTCCGTAACAGAAAGCGGGAAACAATATCCTTCGTAAAAGTTATAACCTGTTGTATGCAACATAATTAAGCACCTGCTATTCTTAAATAATATGGAACATTGTCAGCTAATAAGACCTCATCTTTAAATATTCTTGTGCGGTACATTCGCAGTTCCAGTGTGGCAGGGGGCTCACACTACACAAGATCACTCACTCTTTTACACAGATACTTTGATGTCATCATAACGCATCTGTTTTTCTACAATATAACCTTATATCCAAATTTACACGTAATTTACTTCAAAAAAAGGACTTTCGATTCCCTATAATATAAAATATTATATAGGTTCAAAAGTCCTTTGTAAATATCTAGTTAGATGTTCATTATCAGTTCCCAGAAGAGTTCCTAGAAGATAACCGTAAGCAGCATTTTAAACTGCTCTTCGCCGTAAACAGCATGTGGAATTTGATTCGGCATTACGATTGTTTCCCCTTTATTCAGAATAAAGACATCCTCTCCTATTGTAACTTTACCTGTTCCGTCAATTACAGTTATCATGGCATCTCCATCGGAGGAATGTGAGCTAATCTCTTCTCCTTTATCAAACGAGAACAAAGTAATACTGACATTCTTATTCTGCACCAGCGTTTTACTTAATACCTGGCCTTTCTGATAAGTGATTTCTTCCTCCATCGTAATTACTTTTGATGCTTCGATATTTTTTAATTTTAATTTTGTTGTTTCCATATTTATCCCCTTTCTATTATTATATAAATTGTCTTTCCTTGTTAGTTCCCTTATGTAGGATTAATAGTAAAACCTATATTTAGTATTATAAATTTGTGTCAATTACATTCACTGTTCAAAGTTTTTTGTATTTCTTCTATAAATATCTATTTCTTTTGAATTTGTTTCTTTTGAATTTGTTTCTTTATATGCTATTCCTTTTTAACTCTATTTCTTTTAGATCTATTTCTTTTAAATTCTTTTCTTCGAAACTCATTTCTTTTCCTGTTCTTCTAGCCGTTTCCTTATTACATTTTTATTATATCACGTTCCATATATATTTGTGTAGCTATAGCTACATTATCATATGCTTTTTCTTTATTTAATTCGATTCCATTCTATTATTAAGAAACAGGAACCCCCACTTCGGTATCCTCTTAATTTCTTCACTTAAGAATCATTTTGGTAATCATTTTTGATACTATTATTATCGATTTACAAAGATAACTATGAATTCTCCTGTCTTAACATCCGCAATAAAATGATTGAATCTCTCCTCATTTTCCTATATACTAAGTTTAAGTTTAATTCGGATTATATTTCCAAAACAATAAATCAAATGGGGTGAATACTATGTCGGGATCCGTATATGGAACAATATTTAAAATATCCACATGGGGCGAGTCTCATGGTGATGGAATCGGTGTTGTAGTTGATGGCTGTCCTGCAGGTCTTTTGCTGGACGAAGAATATATCCAGTCCTATCTTGACAGGCGCAAACCTGGTCAGACAAAATACTCAACGCCAAGAAAAGAAGAAGATAAAGTTACTATTCTGTCCGGCGTTTTCGAAGGCCGCACCACAGGTACTCCAATATCGTTAATAGTTTTCAA
Source organism: Mobilitalea sp. (assembly GCA_049657865.1). Classification (GTDB taxonomy): domain Bacteria; phylum Bacillota; class Clostridia; order Lachnospirales; family Lachnospiraceae; genus Mobilitalea. Next base: position 2,794 of record JBASOB010000315.1, on the reverse strand, counting down.
TGAAAATCAACGTTCCGGTGACTACTCACAGATTGCCTCTTACTTTCGGCCAGGTCATGCAGATTATACGTTTGAGCAAAAATATGGTTTCCGAGATTATCGCGGCGGCGGTCGTTCCTCCGGACGGGAAACAATAGGGCGGGTAGCTGCAGGTGCAATTGCTTGTGCAATCCTTCGAGAACTTGGAATTAAGGTTCATGCTTATACCAAATCCATTGGTCATATTGCGATTGATGAAGAGAAATCAAAGATAGAACATATTCCTCTTTCACCGCTGTCCATGCCTGATCTTGAGGCTTCGAAAGCTGCAGAGGATTATTTACTCAAGCAGATGCAGGATCATAACTCAGTTGGCGGAATCATTGAATGCCTTGTACATGGTATGCCTGCCGGAATAGGCGAACCTGTTTTCGATAAACTGGATGCTTCTCTTGCAAAAGCAGTCATGTCAATCGGTGCAGTAAAAGGAGTCGAGATTGGTGAGGGATTTGCTTGTGCAACGCTTACCGGTGCAGAGAATAATGATTCTTTTTCCTATAATGCCGATCAAAGCATATCCAAATCCAGCAATCACGCCGGCGGCATTCTTGGCGGTATGAGCGATGGATGTGAAATTGTACTTCGCGCTGCAATTAAGCCCACTCCTTCTATTGCAAGGCCACAGAATACGATTAATAAGGATAATGAGAATATCCAGATAGAAATCAAGGGTCGCCATGATCCGGTAATCGTCCCTCGTGCTGTAGTTGTGGTAGAATCCATGGTTGCTGTTACCTTAGTGGATTATCTTTTTGTAGGTATGACTTCTCAGATGAATAAAATCAAGGATTTCTATAAAAAATAGTTGTAAACTCACATAATAGTTTGTTGTTTCCACATAAATCAAGCTGCTAACTTAAATTTCGTATGATCCGTTACTATTAAACCCGTTTGCAGATAACAAATTACATTAAGATAATTCTTAACTAATTTATTATCTGCAAGCGGGTTTATATTTTCTGCCTTTCCATACAACAACAAGGGCAGCTTCCGATGTCGTAAATTCCTTTTCTATCTTCACTCCTAGTTCATTATATTCGGGAATATTTTAACTCTATAATTCATAATGTCAGTTAATATTTTTCCTCTGATTCACTTTATCAGCTAATATTTCTCTTCAAAATTCACCTTTATCAGTTTATATTTTTATTCCTAATTCACTCTATCAGTTAATGTTTTATCTCAGGGATGTCATGATAAGGTTTTTCCCCTCTCTAACGTTTTATCTGCAGTGAATTACATTGTACTTTTTTGCTCTTTTCTAAATCGTTTTACATCCCACTACAAAAAATTAATTTTCATCCAAAATTATCGAAGTATTTGAAATTATTTTACCAAATTTGTGCAATATTTTCACTAAAACAGGTTGACAATCCTTATTATATCAGTATAATTTATATTGTTGCCTGTTTAGCGTAACTAAACTTTGAGTTTATTGTTAGTAAGAATCTGAGAGGATACACGTTATGAATATCGGATATAAGATCAAGGAATTACGAATACAGAAAAGTTTAACGCAGGAAGAACTGGCTGATCGAGCCGAACTTTCCAAGGGCTTTATTTCACAGTTAGAACGAGACCTGACTTCACCTTCGATTGCCACCTTGGTAGATATTCTTCAATGTCTTGGTACAAATCTCGAAGAATTTTTCAGTGGAACTACTGCGGAGCAGGTTGTATTTAAGAAAACCGATTATTTTGAAAAATATGATGCAGAACTGAAGAACGAAGTAAAATGGATTATTCCGAATGCTCAGAAGAACATGATGGAACCTATTCTACTTACTCTTGATGTAAATGGTTCTACTTACCCCGACAATCCGCACGAAGGGGAAGAATTTGGATATGTGCTGAACGGAAATATAGTATTACATATCGGCAGCCGACTTTATAAGGTTAAAAAAGGTGAATCCTTCTATTTTACAGCAAATAAGCAGCATTTTATTACTGCCTCCGAGAAAACCGGAGCTACTCTGCTGTGGGTATCCACGCCACCAAGTTTTTAATCAGCATTTATGCACTGGAAGGCCTATAGCTCCACGATATTTTTCAGTTTCTATAGGAGAGGATATGGATTACTTCTTATTAACAGAAAATTGTGGTCAGACTTTAATATAAGGAGGAACCTTAATGACAACAAACAAATTAATTAATTTAGTAAATATTTCAAAATCCTATGGTGAGACTCTCGTCCTTGACGATTTGAATCTATATATTCGGGAAAATGAGTTTTTAACGCTTCTCGGTCCTTCCGGCTGTGGGAAAACTACTACCCTTCGTATCATCGGCGGTTTTGAAACCCCGAATACCGGTCAGGTAATCTTCGAAGGTAAAGACATCACAAAGCTTCCACCGAATGAACGTCAGCTTAATACGGTATTTCAAAAATATGCTCTTTTTAATCAGATGACAATTTCAGAAAACATTGCCTTTGGTTTAAAAATAAAGAAAAAAAGTGGTATCTATATTCAGGATAAAATCAAGTATGCTCTTAAGTTAGTCAACCTGGACGGTTTTGAAAACCGTATGCCAGATTCGTTAAGCGGCGGTCAGCAGCAGCGTATCGCAATTGCGCGGGCTATCGTTAATGAACCGAAGGTTTTACTTTTAGATGAACCTCTGGGTGCTCTTGACTTAAAACTTCGTCAGGACATGCAGTATGAATTAATCCGTCTTAAGAATGAACTTGGAATCACCTTTGTCTATGTTACGCATGATCAGGAAGAAGCCCTTACGATGTCAGATACCATTGTCG
>JBASOB010000314.1:0-12217 GCA_049657865.1 Mobilitalea sp. | reverse complement strand
TTCTCACCGTCAAAGCGGCCGAGGCAGCTTTGATCGTTAAGCTGAAAATAATGTGCACCCAGGAAATATTTGCTTAAACTTGCCTGTTCCACATAGTACCGGTAAGCCTTACCACGTTCCACCTGATCGGCTACCCCTTTAATGCCATGTGCGGTCAGGCCCATGTCGAGGGCACCTTGATGGAATTCACCAATCATGACAGGCATATTCAGTAATTTACCAAGATTCTCAACTTCACCAAAAGGAGAGAACTGATAGCTGTTGATGGAGAATACATCAAAGTTCTCATAACCGCTCAGAAGTCCCGGATCGGTAATATAAGCATATCTCATTCCTAAATTCAGATGATTATGATCCACTTTCCTGCAGGCAACTGCAGGTATTTTTACGTACTGAGTAATCATTTCCTTTGAGAACTCTGACAAATCCAACTTCGCCTGCTCAGATAAAGAACATGCATGATAAATCGGTATCTGTAGATCTTCAAAGCTTCCAAGACTTAGGTTCCATGCAGTATTGAAAGACCCAATCGTAGAATAGACTTTTTGCAACTTGGATATAAAGGCTTCCCTAGATGCAGTTTTCGCTGGATTGGCTAGCATCTCTTCGGCAATATTTAACTCATAGACGAAAGCCCAAGCAGGTTCATTTCGCATGAAGTATCCGATCAGATAAGGGTCTTCTTTAAACTGTTCTAAGGTTTTCGCATATTCCTCCGAGGCTTTCTGGTATTCTTCGGAATAGACATCAGGGAAATCACGGAAGATCTTCACCTCGGTCGAGGGATAATTATTTGGACTATGTACATCAAGTGGAAGGACATAAGGCATTTTCGCAGAGCGGATAAAGGCAAGGTCGGACCAGTTGCCAAGTGTGTTGATTCCCCATTGGAATAAGTACATTTTTAGAATCTTAGCCCAATTATCCCACCAGGAATCTGCTCCGAAAGCAGTAATCATGTTTGCTGCCCCGTAATTAAATAGTTCAGTATCCATTCCAAATTTACGGCCGCTCTCATAAGCAGACTTGTATTGACTGCTCTGGTCAGGGATAAAACTGCACCAAGGACGGACAATGTCAATTCTTGTGTCATTGCCTGGAATCAAACAATCAATTCCGGTAGAGATAAAGGCATTTCCTTCTGGATCTGCCAGCCACCAGCGTGTTCCATCAAATTCTGTATGAAACCATCCTGTTTTGGTCAGAGGCTTTTGCGTCCAGCCACCATATTGATCCCAGTCTTCATAAGGATATTTGTAATCAAAGGCTTCTGCCTTCTGCAGAAGATTGCGAAGAAATAAAGTAGAGGCTGCACGACTCTCCATCTTCGTAGGCCATTCCTTAGGAATCCATTGGCCAAGTTCATCCATCAGTTTCGTATCCTTCATAATAATCTCAGGTGCTGTCTTGGTCAGAGCAAGCATGTGAATTCTGACACGGTGATCCTTCGGATATGGCATCGTCGTAAGATGAATCTCCTGAATTTCCTCCAAATGAATCGGCTTACCAAATACCGTCATCTTAAGACGCCCCATTGTCCGAGGAGGAAATATCTGCTGGCTGTTCAGAATCTCTAAATCGATTGGTACGATCAAGCTGATATTCGGAAGTAATCCGAAAATCATGCGAAAGTCAGCCTCTTTCCCCTCCTGCGGTGCCGTTCGGTAGAAATTAATCTGAAAACACATTGAATATTCTTCCAGTACTTCTGCCTCTAGTACAATATATTTCATCTTATCCAGAACAACCTTCTCGGAATAATCACTGCCCTTCTTATAGAAGCATAAATCCATTCCGTCTGCAGGACAAATAAATTCGATATCACCATCCTCATGGTGTAGTTCGGTTCCTTTTAGTACTTCATAACTTTGTAGATTAGAATTCATAACAATACCTCCCCAATACAAAGAATATTAATAGGTAAACCCAGTTCCAATACATAATGTGAAACCGGTTTCTTATATTTGATATTATCGCACATTTCGGTAATAGTGTAAATACATATTTGAGTAAGTAGGAGAAGTATGTGGAAACTATGACATAGTAATTCTTAGGCGATTTAAGATAAGAGGAAGCTTTTGCTTATATCAACACAGGATTTAGCAGTGATCCGCCTACAGAGTGAAATGTTAAGAACAGGGAAGACATTTCTATCATTATCATATATAATAAGGGTATTGATATTGGAATTGAAAGGAAGTGCCATATGCAAATCAGCAGAAATAAAGTTGTAATTATAGGAGCAGGACAGGTAGGTACCACAGTAGCCTTCAGTCTTCTTGTACAGGAAGTATGTGCAGAGATCGTACTTGTGGATATCAATGAACAAAAGGCAATCGGGGAGGCAATGGACTTACAGCATGGCATTGAATATTTCAGAAGAAATACGAAGATAAAGGCAGGCACCTATGCAGAATGCAAGGATGCCGATGTGGTCATCATCACAGCCTCCGCTCCTTACAGCGGAGAACTAGATCGACTTCTGATGATGGACAAATCAGCCAAAATCGTCAGAGCAATTGTTCCGCAGGTGATGGAAAGCGGATTTGACGGAATCTTTGTGGTAGTATCCAACCCGGTAGATATCATTTCTTATATGGTATATAAACTATCCGGCTTACCGAAGAATCAGGTAATCGGCACCGGAACGGCCATCGAAACCTCCCGCTTAAAACAGCATATCGGAAATCTGCTGAATATGGATCCAAGAAGCGTGGAAGCCCTAGTACTTGGCGAGCACGGCATGTCCCTGTTTGTTCCTTGGAGTCTGGCAAGAGCAGGCGGTAAGAATATGATGGAAATCATAAGGGACAATCCGGAATACAATGCGATTGACTTAGAAGAAATTGAAGATGCAACCCGTAAAGCCGGTTTTGACGTACTTGGCAAAAAAGGAAATACACAGTACGGTATAGCCAGCGTAACCACCGCCATAGTCTCAGCAGTTCTAAGAGACGAATATAAGGCAATGCCCGTCTCAACTTTAATGGAGGGCGAGTATGGAATCACCGACGCTTTCTGCGGAGTTCCAGCAATACTAAGCAGACACGGAGTCGTGGACGTGGTGGAACTGCATCTAACAGAGAAAGAAAATGCAGCATTGCTTGCCTCTGCGAAGATTATTAAGGAGAATATTGAGAAATTAGGGTTGTAAGATAAGGGATAAAGATAAAGGAATAAAGATAAGAAAAATAAGATAAGAAAATATGAATTGCAAATGGATAGTCAGTATGGTGTATGTAAACCATTCTGACTATCCATTTTTGTCTTATGATAATATCGTAAATTGAAAATCCTACAATCCTTATTTTAAACCCATCGAATTCGATGGGTTTAAAACTCAATCAGTTGCAAACACATTTACTATATTACCTAAAAAGTGGAATGAGACTACAAATGCAATTGGTATGAAGACAACCAGAAGAAACTTTCAATATACAAAGAGGCATTAGGGCTAATTCACCAGCCTGTTTTCCATTTTTTACCTCGATATTCATTGACATATCATCCCACTTACGATATAAATTATGTATAAATATAGTGAAATATCAGCATTACAAAGGGAGGATAGTCTATGAAGAAAACCATGGTATCCGTTATATTCACATTCTACCTAATGATAGTATTGATAAGCAGTGGACTAACGTCTTATTCTTTTGCGGCGACGGGGAATGATATGGTTAGCATCACCTGTAAGAAGGAATTTGATGCACTTTATGATAATGATTCAGGGATGGTTTTTATTATTGTGAAAAACCTTACGGACCAGCCGATCCAAATAGATAATATAGTGATAACCAATCCGATCGAGGAGTATTTAACCATATATGATGATTCGGAGAAGAAGATTGATTCAGAAGAAACGACTACTTTTAACAATAAAATTATTGAAGTTAATCAATCTATGATGCTCACCTATCAAGTGAAGACTGGAAGGCGCGTACCTACTGGAAACAGTGTGGTTATTGTAGATATACAGTTCACGCAGATGTATACAGATTTGAAATTCAACAATATTCTGCCGGTTGATGTGAATACGAAAGTAACTGCTTCAAGCGATATTCTGACCGCTTTTGCGATTCCTTCTTTCTTGTTTTTGCCAGGATTGATTTTTACTGTGATTGTTCTTTTTGCGATGAAGCTGAATCCGAAGGAATTTAGTTTTATATCAACAATTCAGTATAAAGATCCGATCTTCTGGGTTTTCAGTATTGCAATGAGCCTGCTGTTTATTGGAATTTACTCCAGGTATTTTGGCTACAGTGATTTGTATAAAAGCTATGGTCTAAATGACATCGTTATTCTATGGATTTGGTCAATGGGAGCTGCTGTAATATTTGTAGGAACAGCGATAGCTATTCGTAAGAGGTATTTTGCGAGAAGGACATTTACAGAAGATAGTGATGAAGATGAGACGGATGAATTCAAGAAAACAATAAGAGCGATTGCTGCAATTAAGAAAACATATCGAATTCATCACACCTTAATGCTGAAACAAATCACAATTACGAATGATACTGTTCAGGGAGTATGGTTATTGTTGAAAGAAGATAATAATGACCGTTTTATATGCAGACAGATCAGTATAAGCGAAAAAGAAAATATAAGGGAAGAGCATAACACAACTGTTTCGCCTGAAAATGAAATGAATATGACGTTAAGGAAGCTTATGGACACAAAGGAAATAAAAGATATTGAATTAATTAGATATTTGGATCAACATAAGGAATCAATTGATTTTGATTGGACTGGAGTCAAGAAATATAAGAAAGAAGATACGAAGCTTCATAATAATGAATATAGACTGATTTTATACCGATGAAATGGACAACGCCATTATTTCAGCTGAAAATAATGGCGTCCCAGGAGCACTATGAATTAGCATCCTCTGATAAAGTACCTTAAGCACTAAAACCCGAAGATAGGAAATTATGTATGGTATGAAACTCATACCAATATCGTACTCAGTCAAGTAAATTATAGCATAGGAATATTAGGAGGGCAAGATGTGATGATTAAAAATTTTAGTATATCTTTTATTGAAACTGAAATATTTATGAACGTTTTTGATTGCAATTTACCGGTCAGCTGTTCCTATGTGCTAAAAGATAATCATTCCATCAAGCAAATTATATCGGATATAGAAAACAGTAAGAATAAAACATTTCAGAATTACAGCTATCCATGGGCAGAAATGGGATTTGAGGAGAACCGTTTTTGGTATTACTACATGAAGGAAAATTATCCTACCGGTGATATCTTCCAGAGTTATATTGCGGCCTTATTCTATAAACTTAATCAATACTCCCTAAACTTCAGACTTGGTGAAGACAGTATGCTTGAATTTACGATAAGACCTTATTTATACCAACACGGGCTGGGAATTATTATAAGTGCATTTTTCGAGTATAACGAAGAGGAGCCGTATCAAATAGAAGGAATTAAGGATATCCTCAGCAGGCTGTATCGCGCGAAAGGATATACCTTTCACCTCCAGGAAGAAGCAGCGGAAAGTCTATCATTGGCGGATGTAATGTCTCGAATTAAATTATATTTTGAAGACAATATTATTGGGCTGAAGCCTGTCAGAAAAGTTAAATTCAATCCGTTTTCTATCGTTGCTTTTACAAGTGAAGTGGAGGAGGAAAAGGAAGATTTAAAGGGCGGCGATTTGCGAAAAGAAGTGTCGGAAGATATCATTAGACATTGCTTCAAGCAATCCTACAAAGGCTTGCTTCCTATGAAGTGTAAGAATTATGAGATGGAAACATACTACAGCGAACGAGGGAGAATTATCTGGAATATAGGGAGTTCCTCCATCAGATGCTATTATATGAATGACCTGAAGCTATCTTTGCAGATAGAAATGCTTGGCGCTTTCCTAAAAGAGTACGTCAATCTGCATTCGCTGCAAGAAAACAGAGATAATGAAACGAATGGAGCATTAGCAGCCTATATTGCAGACGTATATTATAAAGTTATGGATCTATACGGAGCAGGGAAAGGGATGGACAAACCTTCCTATATGTCAAACAGCGCAATCGCACAGATTAATGATAATTATTTAGATACCATCCATGCGATTGGGATACAGTTTAATCTGCCAAAGATAGAAGAAAAAAGCATTTGATAATTAATTCATCTCTGCTTTCGTATCATTTCGTCCAAATTCGCAGAGTGGAATGGAGGCTGATAATTTGAAAGCTATTAAACCAACTCCAGTAACAAATCCAATCACGACGATTTCTCTAAAAGATGCTGATAAATTCGTGGAAATCACGGAGGACAGTAAAACCTATTACGGCGGTGATCAAAACTGGTTCAGCTCTCATGAAGGCAAAGACGGAGGCTGCGGTACTGTAGCCTCCGCGAACATTACGGCATACATGGCGAAACAAGAGTCGAAATACGCGAAGCTATATCCTTACGCTGATTATAGCAAGAACAACTTCGTGTCTCAGATGAATGACCTGTATCAATATCTGCATCCCTACACGATTCCATTTCTTCATCTGCCTTTTGGAATATGGCCGGTGGAAAGATTTGAGAGGGGATTTGAAGCCTTCTGTAAAAACCGAGGAGTTGAATTTCAAGGAGTGCAGGATAAGACAAAATACTCAAAAGAGAGTGTAACCAATTATATCGTGCGTGGTTTGCAGGCAGACGCTCCAGTTGCCATGATGATGGGGTTTAATAACCTGCTTAAGCATATTGAAGTAGTACAGCCAAGTGGCAAATGGTGGGTTCAGAAGAGCTTTGCCACTCACTGGGTGGTCATCACAGGTATTACAATTGATGATACTAATCATAAGACGACGCTAAAAGTGTCTACCTGGGGTGGACATGCCAATCTGGATTTGGACAAATATATGAAGGGCGAAAGACTTTATGAATGCTTGATCTGGTTTAAACAAAAGGAATAAGAGCAATTCATCACTTAGCAGATCAATCCTGAAAGGAAAGTCTCGCCAGAATTGCAGCGCATACACAATCCATGATTAGGTTTTTAAAATCATTAATTATAGTTCATTCATAATCTTGAAATTCTTCTTATTACACAGATACAGTTTCTTGAATACCTGAAAGCCCTTATCATATAAGTCCTTATTCTCTGTATTCGGACAATAAATACAGGAAACTGTAATAAAATCATCCGCCTGCTCCATATTTTCGATAATCCCAAGACCAACTGCAACCACGATAGCAGCTCCGACGGCTCCCACGTTTTGTGGATGAGCTACGGTTTCTATTCTTCGCCCTAATACATCGGCAAGAATCTGGCAGGTCAGCGGAGAAAGTGCACCGCCGCCTACAAAGCGAATTACGGGTGAGGTTACTACTTTTTGTTCCTGCGCCTCAAGCATCCAGCGGACATGATAACAGATACCTTCAAGGACAGAGCGAATAAGTTCTGTCTTTCCCGTATCCAGACCGATATTGAAGAACATGCCACGGGCATTCGGATCTTCAAAAGGACAGCGGTTGCCATGCAGCCAAGGAGTGAAAATCACGCCATTGCTTCCAGCAGGGATTTTTTTGATAACATGCGTCATATAGTCATATAAGCTTTTATAGATCGATTCATGTGTTTCTGATACATTTCTCTTCTCGATATAGATATCTATTTCATCCAGTGCAAGATGATCTTTCACCCATTCCAGACATTTTCCGGCCGTTTCAAGTTCTGCAAAATAATTGTAATAACCTTCCCTGGCGCCAACAACCGCAGCAATCATGGTATTTGTATCCACCATAGGTTTTCTGACGGCGGTGGAAACCCAACCGGAGGTGCCACAGTAGATATGGGTACTGTTTTCCTTCACGGCACCGGCACCGACTCCGATCAGGGAAGCATCGCCGCCCCCGCCAAACACAGGAGTTCCCACCGGAAGTCCAAGCATTTCTGCGGCAGAGCTGGTCAGTCCTCCTGCCATTTCGGTGGAACGGATGATGCGGGGGAGGTGGGAATAATTCACGCCCAGCATCCTGCACATGCTTTTACTAAAGCCAAGATGACCTTTGCGGATATCATATAGAAGCGTTGCAAAAGCAGAATCGGCTGTCATGACGAATTCCCCGGTACACTGCTGGATTAAGTATTCCTTCACATCCAACCACTTATACACCTTAGCAAATGTTTCCAGTTCATTCTGCTCGACCCACTTATATTTCCAGACTGGATCCTTGACGCTTGCAGCAACGGCTTTGGTGATATAGAGAGACTTGAGGAGCTTGAAGATATTGCAGCCGGCTATCTGTATCCCGTAAGCAATACCGGCACGGAGCTGTTCACCGGCACGTTGATCCATATAACTCATACAAGGCCTTACCGGTGTTCCGGACTTATCTACCAGCACAAGTCCCTGCATCTGCGAACAAAAAGAAATGCCGGATATTTGATCCGGTGAGAGAGAGGTCTTGCTTAGAATCTGTTTGGTAGTGACACCCATAGCATTCCACCAGTCTGTGGGATTTTGCTCCGCTCCTCCATTATCAAATACAGTTAAGGGATAAGCCATTTCTGCGTGTTCAAGAAGGTTAATCTTATCATCGACATGATACAGACAGGTTTTAATTGCCGTTGTTCCTACGTCATAAGTGATAATATAAGGGCTGTTCTGCACATTTGCTCCAATCTGCATGCAACATTTCTTTCGATAAGACGGGCATGCTAATTATTAAGGGCGTGAATAGGAAGTATTAAAAATAGCAGCTTTGATGAAAATCATGGTCTGCTCCACTACAAAATCATCTTTTTCGAAGATATCGTCAGAGACATAGATCTTGAAACGTTCACGGTAATAATCACAGGCATAGGAGAACTGCAGCATCATAAACAGGTTATCCAGTAAAAAGGCAAACATTTTCGGATCACAATCCAGTCTGACGTTCTGCTCCCTCTGTGCCTTTGCGATTAATTCAGAATAAATCTCTGCAGTCAGTGACTCTAGATCTTCTGCAGTCTGACACATTAGCTTAGAATTGCTCTGGGTGGACATCTCATTATAGAGGCGGATCATGTTGGAATTCTCACGCGAGTGCTTTTGAATCGTTCGCAGTATTTTCTCCAAACGAAGGAAAATATCCTCCTCTCCCTTCATAATATCCTCTAGTATTGTTTTGATGGAAGTAGTACCAAGCATAACGGTAGTCTGATATAGATCTTCTTTGCTTTCAAAATATTGGAACAAGCTGCCGACGCTGATACCAGCTTTTTTAGCTATCTTATTTGTATTGGCACTTTCATATCCATAGGTTGCAAATTCACTCATCGCTGCTTCAAGGATGCGATTCCTTTTCAGTTGAGGAATTCGATTAAAAAGTTCAGTCACAATAATCCCTCCAATTTCATTTGTTTTAATTTGTTTGCTTTAGGCTGATAAAAGTAGATGATATAAGCTTTTATTATTTTTGATTTATAGGGTGAGCCATCACTCATTATTAGTTTAGCATATCATATAAAAAATACAACAATTTATTACAAAATAAGCAAATAAATTACACAAACAAGTTGACATATTAGGGCGATATATTATAATGAGAATATATGAGTGACTACTCACTTTGAACGAAAATAATAGGAGGAATAAAGTATGGATACGAGATATGCGATTTCTGAATATCCGGATACTGAGGATATCATAAGAAAACTTGATGAACTGATTGCGAAACCGATTTACAGCGTTAGTCCGGAAGCACTCGAGGCTTATGAAAAAGAATATTATGGTAACAAATGCGTCAAATCCAAAGAAATGATTACAGAAGCAAAAGAGATTATCCCGGGCGGTGTTCAGCATAATCTGGCATTCAATTATCCATTTCCACTAGTATTCTCCAAGGCGAACGGAGCCTATCTTTATGATATAGACGGTAACTGGTACTATGACTTTCTGCAGGCAGGCGGACCCACCGTTCTTGGTAGCAATCCGATTGAAGTACGTGAGAAAGTAATTGAACTGCTGAACGACTGCGGACCGTCTACCGGATTATTCCATGAATATGAATATAAACTTGCGAAAAAGATAGCAGATAACTTTCCTTCTGTGGAAATGTTTCGTATGCTGGGTTCTGGAACAGAAGCGTGCATGGGAGCAATCCGTGTGGCACGTCTGGCAACCGGCAAGAAGAACATCATTAAGATGGGAGGAGCTTATCACGGCTGGAGCGATCAGCTAGCTTACGGTATCCGTATCCCAGGATCCAAATGGACGCAGGCACATGGCGTACCTCGCTTCTGTTTCAAGAATACACAGGAATTCTTCCCGGATGATCTGAAAGATCTGGAACGGAAATTACGAAGAAACCGTTTCCATGGCGGTACTGCTGCAGTTATGATAGAACCTTTAGGCCCGGAAAGTGGAACCCGCCCGGTTGCAAAGGATTTTAACAAGGGAGTCGAAGCGCTTTGCCGTAAGTATGGCGCATTATTAATCTTTGATGAAGTTGTTACAGCTTTCCGTATCGGTATGGCTGGAGCTCAGGGCTATTTCGGAGTTTCTCCTGATCTCACGATATTTGGCAAGGTGGTTGCCGGAGGTTATCCGGGAGCAGGCGGACTTGGCGGAAAGAAAGAGTATATGCAATATCTAGCTGCTGGAATCGCTGGTGGAAGCAAACACAAGAAAGCATTAATCGGCGGTACGATGGCAGCAACCCCGATCAGCTGTGTCGCAGGTTATTACACCTTATGTGAAATTGAGAGAACCAATGCAGCACAAGTAGCAGGCCGCATGGGCGACCGTCTCACAAAGGGATTACAGGAGTTGATTAAACAATACAAGTTACCGTTTGTTGCTTTTAATCAAGGTTCCATCTGCCATCTAGAAACGGTAGGAACGATTCATTTCTCCATTAACTGGTCCAAACCGTGGACAATTCCTGACGTACTTAAGGCAACCTCCGTGCGCAAGAAGGAAATGGAACGCATGGGAGCAGCTTATATGGCGGAAGGGTTGGTTACGCTTGCAGGCAGCAGGCTTTATACAAGTGCCGCTTATACCGAAGAAATGATTGATGATGCACTTACTCGGTTTGAACGAGTGTTTAAAAATATTTCGGAGAAAGCTTAATAAACAATTGGATTGTTTTTACAATTAGATTGTTTCACAATTAGATTGTTTCACAATTAGATTGTTTCGCAATTAGATTGTTTCGCAATTAGATTGTTTCAGAATTACATGGTTTCACAATTACATAGTTTAAGAATTACATTGTTTTGCAACAGAGTGATGAAATAAGGATAATGTTAGTTGATAATTAATAAAACTGAGAGGAGGAAAGAGATGAAGGAACAAATAGCGAAACAACAAGTGGTTCGCGCAGGCCTAGAGCTTGTAGAATCAGGACTGATTGCACGAACCTGGGGCAATGTGAGCTGCCGTATCGATGATAAAACCTTTGCTATTACACCAAGCGGACGTCCGTACGAAACATTAAAACCTGAGGAAGTTGTTCTGTGTAGTATCGCAGACACTACCTATGAAGGTGATATCAAGCCTTCCTCAGAAAAAGGAATTCATGCCTTGGTGTATCAGACAAATAAAGATATTAATTTCGTCATACACACCCATCAGCCGGTAGCATCTGTCATCAGCGCATCAGGAATCAGTAAAATGCCGCCGGGAGGTTTTGAACTGCTGGGCGAGGGAGTACCGATTGCTGCGTACGGACTTCCGGGTACGAAGACATTGAAGAAAAATGTGGAAGCCGTACTGAATAATAAAGGACATGCAGTTATTTTGGCACATCATGGAGCACTTTGTTATGGTAAGGATTATGAGGAAACATTTTTAGCAGCAAAGCAGCTGGAAGAAGCGTGTTCCGCCTATATAGGTGCTTCCTTCCTCAAGGTAAGCGGTGCAGGCGAATATAGCAGAGAAAAACTATATCAGCATTATGTTTCTGCAATGATAGGGGAAGGTATCCTATTACCGGACAGCCCGATTCCGCTGTACAGCAGCCGGAAGACGCCAGAAGGGTTTATTCTCGAAGCAGATACAGAAAAGACCTACCGCTTCACCGATAAGATGACGCCGGAAGTACGTTATCATTGTGAAATTTATAAAAATAGAGAAGATATTAATTTCATCTGCCAGGATGCTGACAACGGACTTCTTGCCTTGTCCTATACAAATACGACACTTCGACCTCTGTTAGATGATTTTGCGCAGATTGTAGGACATTCGGCCAAATGTGTTCAGAAGGCCAGCCCGGATAC
>JBASOB010000313.1:0-1503 GCA_049657865.1 Mobilitalea sp. | reverse complement strand
AAAAGCATGACAAAAAGATATGCAATATAAATTATTTTACATTGGATATTGTAAAGTAGTGTATGAAAAAAACAGGTCAAAAAAATTAGGTAAAAAAGAACTTAGAAAATCGCAAATATATAATTTATTAGTAATTGCCGCCACCCTTGACTGCATGACAAAACAATGCTGTCAGAAATTACCGACGGCGAAGAAACTCAAGAACAGATAGGTTTCGCCGTCTATGTAACAGCATTTTAACATTGTTTGGTCCCGCTATCAAGGGCAAGTCCCTTCGGGATGGCTGGTTCCTCTGGCTCAAAAATCTAAGAACAGATAAAATATTATGAGCTTTACTTTTCTTGCATATTGAGGATTACCTGTTGACCAAGAAAAATAAGAAGTTGCCATCTTCCAGGCATATTATCAGCATTTTTAAGCATATCAACTTCATTTAGAGGACGTTTCCACCTATACAATTCATGAGGACGCAGGAAGTTATAATAGGCAACCCAGAGATTCACTCCGTAGTATGCACCATCATCTGTGCCATAACCACATGTAACACGGTAAGAGGCTTTGAAGGTGCGGTTAAGACGTTCAATCTTCTGTTTGAAAGGACGATATTCTTTGGATACAGCATCATCATTACTGAGTCCAATAACTTGAGTAATATCAAATTCCCAGTCCTTTTCAATTTTAAACTGTTGAGCAGCAAGAGGATACGCACTGTAGCCATCGGCAATGAATTTTAATGCTTTACCTGGGAATTCCTTGAATTTATCAAAAGCCATACGCATGGTAAGGATACAAGGGCCAACATCACGGCTCTTAGAAACTTGATAGCCAAGAATAGAGCGAGAAACAGTATCCATAATGAGCCAAATATAGCCCTTTAATCCTTTGATCTTAATATAAGTTTCATCTGCAGACAGATTATTGGAAGGATTGTAATCAAAGGTATCTACAAATGGCTTAATGAGTATAGCAGCAGTTCTAGCATAACTGGCAACCATTGTATGAGAGACATTGATATTGTGAATTTCACGCATTGCCTCAGCTGTTTTACGCAGCGATAGGCCAAGATTAACATGATATGTAAGGCAAAGCCCCATAATATGAGCATTATTCTTTCTGAACTTAAAACTGGTAACCCAAGAAGGTAGTTGATTTAAATCCATAGAAAAGAAATCTAACGTAAATTCACGGTAGATATAATGAAGTTTGTATTTATACTTATCTTCAGGTTTTAAATCCTTAGGAAGCCGCTTTAGATTGGCTTTGTAGTAAGAACATTGCTTATTAATACATTTATGTACAATAAAATGCTTACGGTCTTTCTTTGGAGTTAGCACATGCCCACAATAAGGACACATAAGAACTAATGGTGAAGTTACTTGTTCACCTGTAATAAATGTCTGGCCGCATACCTTGCATTGAAATTGACCCTTACCGCCGTTGTTATCGTAGATGTATTGATGTGGTGCACCGCATAAAGGGCAAATAGTATCTTCTGAAATAGTT
>JBASOB010000312.1:0-2426 GCA_049657865.1 Mobilitalea sp. | reverse complement strand
CCGATTCATTCAATTCCCATGCAAAGGCAAGGATTAATAAGGTGTTAAACGAGAGAAATCTTGCTGCTGGCGCGGGGTAAGGACAATGGTGGAAGTGGATAAAAAATATTTAAGTTACATTGTAGTGTTAATTGATCGTTATTTTGAAATGCTTCTGCAATTTCATATCCGCTCATTCCGGGCAGACCAATATCGCTGATCAGGATCTTCACATTCAATATTCTTTCATCCAGAAGCTAAAACGCCAAACCATTTGGTCTGGCGAATATTATATTTTTACTTCAGTTCATTTAATTGCTTAGCCAAACTATATGGAATTACTTGAGTCGGAATTGTGTCTGTATAAGCTTTTTCCTTATGCATATAATCTATAATTTCTTTCGATTTAAAACTCTTGAAAGTAGTAGTGACCAACTCGAGAACATTCAACTCTTCAATTAAAAAATCCGAAATACAAATATCTTTGTTTGGTAGGATTCTGTAGCTTATGTCATCACATATTAACTCCTCCACAACTTTAACCGTTGGCAATGCGATTAGTGCATCATATGCTATAGGCAAAGCGCCAAGTGGCATATGCGTGTATACTAATCCTGTCATTGATTTGCCATACCTCCTAAAGAAAATTACATCCGCATACCATAAAAGTTTCATTAATTTAACCTTATAAAGATTATCAACGAAGTGAGCAAAATAGCCTATAACATTTGCAACCTTGTCAATATCCAAAATTTTATATCCGTTTAGGTCATTCTCTTCCTCAAAATTAACATATTGGCTGTTAATTTCTTGCTTTTTTAAATATATCGTTCCCACCTCTTCAACCGTGTTTGCAATGTTTTTGCGAAGTCGAGAATATTTTTCCAATGTAAATCTGTCTTTATGCTTATCAATACATTCCAATGCAAACATTGGATTTTTATAAACCATCCGCATTATATTATCATAAGTTTCATCTTGTATGGTTTTGCTTTCATACCTTGTAACTGTAACGTCTCCCCAACCGAGCAACGCAGAAAAATCACTTTGCGATAACCCATAGCGGCTTCTAATATTTAAAATTTCATCAGAAGTGAGCAAACCTTTTTTTTGACGGTATGCATCCCTAGCTCTTAATAAATTTTTATCCATTAAGCCTGCCGGAACAAATTCATTCTCTTCTTCATCGCTTAATCGGCACAAAAAATAAACCTCTTCCTGTTCGACCGTTTCATCTTTTACGATGGATTGAGTTGGTCTTTTCCTTTGTTCTAATGAATGGACTTTATTGCAAATTGGGCAATCCATCTCTATTGTACTTATCAAATAGTCTTTGTTCATATTGATACACTCCTTTCGAACCAATTTAGGCATAAGGTGTTTGAGCCGGCAGCGGATATCTTGCGAAGTGAAACGAAACACAAAATACCTTACAATTTTTTCTATCCCTTATCTTTGCCTTTATGTATACTTCTCGATTTTGTATTGTTTTACCAAATGCAAAAAATGGAGGCAAGCTAGTATCTTTGTCATCAATAAAAGTTTCCATATAGTCAGAAATACTCAGTGATAAAAGTTGATTTAATACATCATATCTATCAAAACCAAGAGCCTGCAGGGTATTAAATGTCGTAAAAGGATCGGTTGATAATTCACTACTCTTTTTAGGTAATATATCCAGATCTATTGAAACATCAAAACAGGGGTCGGTTAATACTCCCTTTAGTTCCTTTAAAAATATTATTACGTCGTTTTCAGGCGAAATTACTTTCAAATTCATATCTTCACCTCCTGCAATAATATTATATGCTATCAATTGATAGTTTGCAATTGATATTTTTTACTTTTGATAATTATTTTACGTTAACCTTATAAAGAATACTGCCGTAGTGTATATGTTAACTTCCTGTGATTTTTCCATCTAAACGGTTTGACAACTGAAGATATATTGAAAAAGCCCGAATCTATGCGACATTATGTTGCGTTGGTTCGGGTTTTGTGTTATCCTGTATTTAGATAGAATTCTATCTAAATACAGGAGGCGTTATGTACTTAGATTTTCTTATTAATCCGCTTGAGCGACAGATTTATGAACAGCTTCTAAAATCTTCAAAGCTCCATTCTGATTTAAAAATTACGCAGGCAGCAGAATTATGCAGCTGTTCCATGTCCAAGATCTCTAAATTTGTCAAAAAGCTTGGCTTTACCAATTATAAACAATTTATAGACTTCCTCTACGGAAGAGAAATTTCTCAAAAGCAGACATCAAGCGAGCTTGAACGCATCAAGCTCTTTATCGACGATTTTGATGCCGCACTCGTGGATGAGTTCATAGAAATGGTAAATAATCATGAGAAAATCATTCTTTTTGGATATGGACCGTCATTCTTATGTGCGCAGTATTTTGAGTACAGGCTGCGGACTTGTTCCAGCAAATTCATCCTTGC
>JBASOB010000311.1:0-14615 GCA_049657865.1 Mobilitalea sp. | reverse complement strand
CTACGGTTGAATTAGATGATTCTTCAATAACCCTTCCTGAAAAATATATTGACAGTCCATTGATTTATAATTATGGCGAACCGGTTATTTATACGGAAGAAATAAAATTGACCGATGAACAGAAGGTATTACCGATTGAAGAGATCTATACTGTAATGCGTGATTACTGTAACAGCCTATATGATACATACAATATTGATAAGCCTGTTGTGAATTATAAAGTGGATTTTGTGGAACTCAGCAAGACGGAGCAGTATAAGGATTTAGCAATACTTGAACAGCTTGATTTATATGATGTCGTTACGGTAAATGTATCACATCTTGATATAAATGTGAAAGCAAGGGTTATTAAATATAAATATGATTCGCTGAAGGAACGTTATGAAAGCATCGAGTTAGGTGATTTTAGCTCTGTTTCCAGTTATAAGACAGACAGCATAGTAAAGCGGCTACAGAGTGGAATAAAGGCTTCTCAGTCAGCAGCAGAATATGCAACTAATGTGATTACAGGCAATAAAGGCGGCTATGTAGTTATGAGAAGATATCCAGACGGAAAACCTTATGAATTGTTGGTGATGGATACAGAGGATATAAATACTACACAGAATTTATTTAGACTGAATAACAGTGGCTTGGGATTTTCGAGGACTGGCTATAATGGGACATATGGTACAGCTATGACGATTGACGGTCATATTGTAGCTGATTATATTGATACAGGAACTCTCACGAGTATTCTTCTGAGATCTTCAAATTATGTAGCAAATTCAGCCGGAACAAAAATTAATCTTGCTGATGGAACGATAGATGCAAAGAATTTTAAGGTTGATGCAAATGGAAATATTATCGCTAATAATGCTATTTTGAATAATGGTTTTTTTAGCGGAAATCTTTCAGGTGTAACTGGCACATTTAGCGGATCACTAAATGCTTCGTCGGGAACTTTCTTAGGTCAAATTATTGGTGGAAGCATGAATATTAATAATAAGTTTATCGTTGATTCCAGTGGAAATCTAACTGCTAATAATGCTACTTTGATTAATGGGATTTTTAGCGGTTCTATTACAAGCAACAGTGCATATATCACTGGAGGTGCATTCAATGTTAACGCATCTAGTCAAAACGATGCTAGAATTAAATTAACATATGGTAATTTTAATTCATCATTATCTCCGTATAGTTTACTTATAAATGGTAGTACGGCTGCTCAGAATACAGAAATCAGACCAGGTAATATTTTTGTGGGAGAGATTACAAGCGTTTTGCATACGGAAATAAGTTATGGAGGGATTACTACTCCTTCGTTAGCAGTCGGTGGATATGATGTTATTACAGAGGGCAATATTTCAAACCAATCAGTTTCATATGCTTCAAGTGCTGGTTCGTCCTCAAGTTGTTCTACTGGATATCTTACGTTAAGTAACGGAACTTTAGTTGCTCCATCGGGAAGCTTATGGATAGGTCAAAATACAGTAAAAGCTAACACTATTGAACAGCTGTCGTCTGAGATATTTAAGAATAATATCAATTACTATAGTGGAATAGCATTAGATTTGATTTGTAACACACCGATAAAAACTTATAACTATAAAACCGAAGCAGAAGGTAATAAGCCTCATTTGGGCATGATAGTAGAAGAATCTCCATCGGAAATAATCAGCGAAAGTGGAGAAAGTCTTGATATAGGAGCAATGACAGCTATGGCGTGGAAGGCTATTCAAGAATTGAATCAAATTATTGATAGTCAAGATGATAAAATAGAAAAACTTGAACAGAAGTTAAATAAATTAGAAGTAGAGTAATGGATAAGGGGTGGCTGATGCTGCCCCTGTTTTTTATGCAATTATTATTGATAATTAAATTATGAGGACAGGCTTGAGATATAGCTTATTTTTTTTGTGAAAATCATTATTGCATTATTTTAAGAAAGGGCATGGGTGTTTACAATAGTGGAAGAAAAAGGATTATTAAATGTTAGCGAAGTGTGTTTTTATCTGGGGGTAGGTCAAAATACAGCAAGAAATTTATTGAATAAACCAAAGAATTTATTTACGGTTCGAATTGGAAATAGATTATATGCGAATAAAAAACTGCTAGATAAATGGCTAGATATTCAATCAGGTCAATAGTCATAAAAATTTATTGCTATTGCTTGAAACAAGTTGATAATGAAGTTTATAAATGTTAAAATATTTATAGACTTCATAACTTTATTTTCGTTAGAAAGGAAATGATGTTATGGGAAAAGATTTAAAGGATAAAGAAATCGGTAGAGGAATATCGCAACGTCAAGATGGGAGGTATATTGCAAGATACGTCGATAAATTCGGTAAACGTCAAACAATATATAATTTCAAACTACAAGCAATTAAAAGAGCTTTATCTGATGCAAAATATGAAACTGAGCATGGTTTAAGTGGGAATGGTATTAATATTACATTGAATGATTGGTATGTTGCATGGACAGATTTATATAAGAGAAAAATGGTGAAACAAACTACTCTTTATAAAAATGACAGCTATTATAATGCTAGAATACGTAATACCATTGGTGATATGTTTTTAAAAGATATTAAATTAATACATATTCAAGCATTTCTAAATAATTTATTCGAAGATGGTTTGGCTTTTGGCACAGTAATGAACATTCGGTTCTTATTAAATGGTATATTTGAAAAAGCAAAACTTAATGATTATATTATTAGAAATCCATGCGACGGACTAGAATTTCCAAAACAAGAAAAGCATGAGAGAAGAGTATTAACAATTCAAGAACAAAAAACATTTTTTGAGTATGCAACCACTTACACGCATGTTAATGTATTAAGGTTTGCTCTTGCAACAGGTTGTAGAATTGGCGAGGTTTTAGGCTTGAAGTGGGAAGACGTAAATTTTGAAAAGAGGATTATTTCGATAAACAAGACTATTCACTTTTCAAAAGCAAGCAGTCCAATAGAAGGGTCAAAGTTTTTTTACACCTCACCAAAAACGGCAGATAGTTTACGAAATCTTCTTATGACAGATGAAGTATTAGAAATACTGAAAGCACAAAAAGTAAAGCAATTAAATGAGAAGATATTAAAAGGAAAACAATGGAAACAAGTTGAGCCATTTATTAATATTGTATTTACCTGTGGTTTCGGAAATCCAATATATTATGTTAATGTCAATGAGAGTATTAAAGAAATCGTTGAAAGAATTAATATAATAGAAATTGCACTATCAAAAGAAGAAAATCGTATGCCAATCAAATTTGAGCCTTTTACTCCACATTGCCTAAGACATACCTTTGCCACAAGATGTTTTGAAAAAGGAATTGAACCAAAAGTGATTCAAGGAATATTAGGACATGCAAAATTAAACATCACAACCGATCTTTATACACATGTAACGGCAGAAAAACAATCGAAGGAGCTTGAAAATCTTAGGTTATTTGCATAAAATAATGGAGTAAAAATGGAGTAATAAATTATTGAGTGCTTACAAGCTAGAGTTTATCATAGGCTGTTGTAAAATTGTTAATATCGTAATGAAATAGTACAGCTATTTATAATCTGACGTGAATAAAAGATAGAATTTTATTCACGAAAAGCCAGGGATTAATAAGAAAGAATCACTTTTGCTATAAAATGAAACCCTTTTGCTGGATTTTTATCTGGCAAAAGGGTTTTTCTGTATTGCAGAACCTTGACTCTGATTTAACTGAATTCTAATGAAAAAAGCAGAAAACAAGCTATCATATTTATCATATTTATGATAGTATTGTAATAAATATGGTATTTCACAAGAGACACCGGGACATAATAAATTGGTAACAATAGAGTAACACGGCGTAGATTGCATAAATAGGGGGAATGGATTAGATGAAATTATTGACTAAGTTTTCTAAAAAAGATCTGTGGACGATACCAAATATTCTATGCTATATTCGATTTGCACTAGTTCCTATATTTGTTGTTCTGTATATAAGTGCTGAGGAACCGAGAGAATATTTATTGGCTGCATTAATTGTACTGACATCGGGTATGACTGATTTCTTAGATGGACTGATTGCCAGGAAGTTTCATATGATTACTGATCTAGGTAAAATAATAGATCCATTGGCAGATAAGATGATGCAGGCGGCACTGATATTTGTGCTGGTGGTTAAGATTAAAGGGATGTTTCTACTTCTCCTGCTTTTCGTAATTATGCAGTTGTTTCTACTTGTGGCTGGACTGGTAATGCTAAAAAAAGGAACAAAGTTGAATGGCTCCAAATGGTTTGGAAAGATTTCTACGGCAGTATTTTATGCAGTTATGTTAGCGCTTGTGGCAATTCCAAATATTGATAGTGCGGTTGCTAATATTTTAATGGTTCTTTGCGGAGCATTCTTAATGCTTTCCTTTGCGCTATATATAAAAGAGTATGTTGATATGTACCATAGATTAAAAACAACAGAGGTGAAGAATGGACTTAAATAAAAGTAATATGAAAAAAATACTTGGTGTTATTACATTTGCAGTACTATTATATGTAGGTGTGCAGCACATTAATCTAGTAGGTCAATTTATTGGATCGATATTTTCTCTTATATTTCCCTTTGTGCTAGGGGCAGGAATTGCATTTATTTTAAATGTTCCGATGAGAGCAATTGAAAATATGATATTCAGAAAGAAAGTATCTAAGAATATAAAGCTTCAGAATATGAAACGTCCAATCAGCTTTTTAGTTACGCTGATTATTGTGATTGGAGTGATTTTTCTTGTAAGCTTTCTCGTGATTCCGGAGATTGGCAGAACAATAATGCTGATCAGTGATCAACTACCGGCCTTTTATGCCCGTATTTTAGACGAGTCCACGGCATTAGTTGAGAAATACCCTGATATCGCTAATTATATCAATGGATATAATATGGACTGGGAAGAGATATTAAGCAAGGTCTATGATTTTGTCGCAAATAGCGGACTTAATATGCTGCAGTCAACTTTCAGTGTTGCTACCTCAATTCTTGGCGGTGTTTTTAATTTCTTATTAGGTTTTGTTTTTGCTATTTATATTCTACTACAGAAGGAAAAGCTGGGACAGGAGTCAAGAAAATTAGTCTATGCTTATTTACCCGAGAAAGCTGCGGATAAAATTGTATCCGTATGTTCCTTGTCCGCTTCTATATTTGCAAAATTCTTGTCGGGACAATGTTTAGAAGCAGTAATTCTTGGAATGATGTTCTTCCTTGCGATGAGCATATTCCAGTTTCCATATGCTTTAATGATCAGCGTGCTGATCGCATTTACCGCATTAATCCCAATCTTCGGAGCATTTATTGGTTGCGTGATCGGCGCATTCTTGATCTTAATTGTTGATCCTGTCATGGCACTATGGTTTATTGTGATGTTCTTGATCATTCAGCAGATAGAAGGCAATTTGATTTATCCCCGTGTTGTTGGAGGATCGATCGGTCTGCCTGGCACGTGGGTATTAGTTGCAGTCACTGTTGGTGGAAGTACGATGGGAGTACCGGGAATGCTGATTTTTATCCCGATGTCATCGGTACTGTATACTTTGCTCAGGGAAGCAGTCAACTACAGGATAGAACAACGTAAAATACCGAAGGAAAAAATATAAAGTTACACATAAAAAGAGGAGGGTTAGCCGACAAAATTGTCGACTAACCCTCCTCTTTCTTTCGGTGCTTTATCTTTCACTATCACATTTACATTTATCTTGTATTATGATCTGTTTTTACAATTCGCTGTACTTTCTCTTTGAATGAATTTAGCTCTTAACAGTAGCTTAGAGATTGTAACATTGTGAATTAATCCATCCAGTAAAAGGAAAGCGCTTTTTCCTAAATCGGTTCGGTCCTGCCTGATGGTAGTCAGAGGAGGCGTAAGTTGTGCGGCAATTGGTAAATCATCAAAGCCCACTACGCTAACATCTTCCGGAACCTTAAGACCGTGCTTTAATACTTCAGTAATAACACCCGAGGCAATTAAATCACTGGCGCACATGATTGCAGTCGCTCCATTTTTTAAGAAACCAGGAA
This sequence comes from Mobilitalea sp., assembly GCA_049657865.1. Lineage (GTDB taxonomy): Bacteria > Bacillota > Clostridia > Lachnospirales > Lachnospiraceae > Mobilitalea. The sequence goes on along the minus strand of JBASOB010000311.1, from coordinate 8,590 downwards.
CATGATCTTTTGCACAATCCGGAACGTAATATCCGTATTCAATTAAGCTTTCGTCCGTAGGTAAACCGTGTTTCGTCAAGCTATTGATAAAGGATTGATGCCTTTGTTCGGAAACCATTGAATTTTTGGCTCCGTTCAGAAAAGCAATACGGGAGTGCCCGAGACTTCTTAGATGATCGACAGCAAGGTCGATACCTTCATAATTATCCGTACCGACATACCCGACATGATTATTTCTTTCTATATAATTATCTAGTAATACAGTTGGAACGGTAGTTTTACCAAGCTGCTTCACCCAGTCATCATGTAAGGTGAAACCGAGGAGAAATGCACCGCTATATCCGTTCTTAAGCATATAGGTATCAAACTTGTCTGCTGTCTGCATATTTAAATTTGTTGGAACGACGGTAACATCCCAATGCCTTCTGGCTGCAGATAATTTAAAACCAACGACAATCTCGTATCCAAACTGTTCAATGTTCTCATAATCCATATTTTCAATAAAAATACATACTTTACGTGTTCCAGTCGCCTTCATCTTCTTAGAAGCATAGCCCATCTCGACAGCAGTATCCAGCACAAGTTGACGCATTTCATCACTGATATCACTCGCGCCATTCAAGCCTTTTGAAACTGTACTCACAGCTATTCCAAGTTTGTTCGCAATTTCTTTAATCGTTGCCATGGACGAATCCTCCTAATATCGATTTCAGGTTCAAATAGAACCATTCACAGTATAACCCCAAGTAATCTCATTTTCAATATGAGATTATGAATTTGCCTATTTAAACAATTTTTGCTACGTTTATTTATGCATCTTTATGTAAATTATACAGATAGAGGAAAGAAGTATGCAAGAAAAATTTATAGTACTGCGAAAATTACTTAATTTTTTTCGGAAATTATCAATTTAAAAGCCAGAAATGGCATATTTTACTGGCAAAAACAGTATAAAAATAGAAAAGAAAAATAGCTTAATAATTCTTAAAATAAAATATGTAACAAAAGATTGACACAATGTATAGGATAAAATATATATTATTACTATAAAGTTGCAAAAGTATATTGACAATAATAGTCCACAATGATAAAATAAGCATATAGTTTTCGAAAATTTGCGAAAACATATTAAATACATACACTAGCGTCACCGTGATATTATAGTTACCGTGATATTTGAGTCATAGTGATATTTGAGTCATAGTGACATTAGAGGAACGATGAAACAATTAATATTAGACGATTTATATACCTCATATAATGGTCGGGGAGAGAGTTGAACCGCATGATACAATCAGAAACACAAAGGCTTAGCAGAGGAGCCGGCATCCTAATGCCAATCAGCGCACTGCCTTCACAATATGGTATAGGTACTTTGGGAGAAGAAAGTTATAGATTCGCGGATCTATTGAAACGTATCGGCTGCCGTTACTGGCAAGTATTGCCGGTTGGACCTACCAGCTTTGGGGACAGTCCCTACCAATCATTCTCAGCCTTTGCAGGTAATCCGTATTTTATAGATTTGGACTATCTGGTAAAAGAAGGACTGCTACAAACCAAAGAAATTACAACCTTAAAATGGCAGGAAAAAGAAGATGCCATTGATTATGGCAAGATATATGAATTGCGTTTCCCTTTACTTAAGAAAGCATTTCTTAGAAGCAGACATGAAAATACGAAGGAATTTAAGTTTTTTTGTAATAATAATAGTTATTGGTTAAAGGATTACAGCCTCTATATGGCCGTGAAAGGCTATTTTAATAATCAACAATGGTCGTTATGGGATCAAGATATTCGAAATCGTCAACAGGAAGCAATTGATAAATATACAAAACTGCTAGAGGAAGAAATTCGCTTTTGGGAGTTTTGCCAATTTGAATTTTCCAAACAATGGAATAAATTAAAAGCTTATGTTAATAAGCTGAATATCGAAATAATTGGAGATATACCATTATATGTATCGGAAGACAGTTCGGATGTTTGGGTTCATGGCGATTTGTTTGAACTTGATGAGAGAAAAAATCCCATCCATGTAGCAGGTGTTCCACCGGATGCTTTTTCTGATCTGGGCCAGCGCTGGGGCAATCCCATTTACCGCTGGGATGTAATGGAACAACATGATTTTACTTGGTGGAGAGAACGAATGAAGATGTCGGCTGTTTTATATGACGTCATTCGTATCGATCATTTTATAGGAATTGTGAATTACTATTCCATCCCTTCGGAGAATGCTACGGCAGAGACTGGAAAGTGGGAAATCGGACCAGGTAAAAAGCTTACGGATGTTATTTCAAAATCGATTGGTAATGCTAAGATTATTGCAGAAGATCTAGGAGCAGTTACTCCGAATGTGAAGAAATTAATCGCAGAGAGCGGTTACCCTGGAATGAAAATTTTAGAATTTGGATTGGAAGGACCAGGAAATCACGAGTATTTGCCACATAATTATAAGGATACGAATATCGTAGCTTATACAGGCACCCATGATAACGAGACTTTGGTTGGCTTTTTAAATAATAAAACAGAAGAAGAACTGGAATTTACTTATCAATACTTTAATGTTACGAATCGGAACGAACTTCCCTATGCAATCATTCGAACATTATTTTCCAGTATTGCAGATGTAATTATGATACAGATGCAGGATTTACTAATGCTTGATAATACTGCAAGAATGAATTTGCCTGCAACAATCGGCTGCAACTGGAAATGGCGCATGAAGAAAGGCCAATACCAAGAACTGAAGGAAGATTTGCTTTTGAAATATGCAACTATTTATAATCGTAAATAAGTATAGCTGCAAAAACAAGCATGAATAATTTTCCGGTAGATACAGGAGGAAAAAATGGATAATAGTTTTAAAACAAATGTAGGGATCATAATGGATATAGATTATGGTAAGACAATTAAGGAAGCAAGTACGGTTCAACTATATAACGCAGTTTCAAAAGCAGCGATGAAAACCCTCGGTAAAGAGTGGGGATCAGAAGTTTCTGGTAAAAAGGTATGCTATTTATCAGCAGAGTTTCTAGTGGGACGTCTGATTTACAGCAATCTTTACAACATGGGTTTATTTAACCAGTTTACTGAATTAATGGGAGAGAATAACCTGGATATCCGTATTTTTGAAGATATCGAAGATGCAGCCCTCGGTAATGGCGGCTTGGGAAGACTTGCTGCATGTTTCCTAGACTCTGGTGCAACTATTGGTATTACGCTAGACGGATATGGAATCCGCTATAAATACGGACTATTCAAACAGCATTTCGAAGATGGCTTCCAGAAGGAAACTGCAGATGACTGGCAGCGTTTCGGAGATCCGTGGTCTGTAAGAAAAGAAGAAGAAAAAATACGGATCGACTATAAAAATCAATCTGTCTATGCAGTACCATATGACACTCCGGTCATCGGATACGGAAATCAGAAGGTTAATAATTTGCGTTTATGGCAGTCAGAACCGATTGAAGTTTTTAATTTTGAATTATTCAATGATCAAAAATATGATAAAGCATCAAAAGAAAGAAATGATGCTGAGGCAATCACCAGCGTATTATATCCCAATGATGATACAGATGAGGGTAAGAAGCTAAGATTAAAGCAACAATATTTCTTCGCAGCAGCTTCCCTACGTGACATTATAGGCAAATACAAGAATAAATACGGAGATGATTTTAATCATTTTTCTGCAGAATATGCGATTCAGCTGAATGATACACATCCAATCATTGCGATTCCTGAATTCATCCGTCTTATGATAGAGAATGAGAAGCTGACCTTTGCAAAAGCTCTTCGTATAGCCAAGGATACTTTCGCATATACCAACCATACCGTTATGCCGGAAGCACTTGAAAAATGGAATGTTTCACTGCTTAAGTCAGTAATTCCTCAGACTTATCGATATATCGTAATGATACAAAAAGCATTGCTGAGAGAGCTTAAGACCTTAGGAAAAGTATCGGAAGATGAGCAGAAGAAATATTATATTATTGATAACGATACCATTCATATGGCAAGACTTGCGATATTTGCTACTCACTCCACCAATGGTGTTGCTCAGATTCATACGGAGATCTTAAAGAAGGATGCATTAAAAGAATGGTATGAAATCTATCCGGAACGCTTTAACAATAAGACAAACGGTATTACGCAGAGAAGATGGCTGGCTCTTGCTAACATGGAACTATCCGGATTCATTACTGATAAGATCGGTAATTCCTGGATTACTGATTTGGACCGCTTAAAAGATCTTGAGAAATTTGCTGATGACAAGAATGTAATCAAACAATTTGATGACATCAAGCGGATTAAGAAGAGACAGTTAGCTGATTATATCAAGAAGCAAGAAGGAATTACGGTAAATCCTGATTTTGTATTTGATATTCAGGTAAAAAGACTACATGAATACAAACGTCAGTTAATGAATGCATTCTCAATTTTAGATATTTATTTTGGACTTAAGGATGGAAGAATCAAGGAATTTAATCCTACCGTCTTCCTCTTTGGTGCAAAAGCAGCTCCAGGTTACTATAGAGCAAAAGGTATCATTAAATTCATTAACGAAATAGCTAAAATGATAGATGCTGATCTTGAAATGAAGAATAAACTGCAGGTTGTATTTGTATCAAATTACAATGTTTCCTATGCAGAAAAACTTACTCCGGCAGCTGATATTTCAGAACAGATTTCTACTGCAGGTACGGAAGCTTCCGGAACCAGTAATATGAAATTTATGTTAAATGGTGCTGTTACGCTTGGAACTTATGATGGTGCTAATATTGAAATCGTAGAGCAGGGCGGAGAAGAGAACAATTACATCTTCGGAGCAAGAGTAGAAGATATCGAAAAGATCAGCGAAACCTATGATTCAAGATTATTATATGAGAATCCAAGAATCAAAAAGGTAATAGATACTTTAGTCGATGGAACCTTTGATGATAATGGAACTGGAATGTTCAGGGAATTATATACTTCACTTCTTGACGGAGCAAGCTGGCATAAAGCTGACCATTATTACCTACTTTTGGATTTCATCCCTTATTGCGATGCAAAACTGAAAGCAATCAGTGATTTCTCGAATATTAATTCGTTCCGTAGAAAATGTTTTATCAATACGGCAAATGCAGGAAAATTCTCCAGCGATAGAACCATACGGGACTATTCAAATGAAGTTTGGAACTCGTAGATTCCAAAAGTTATGTTGTTACTAAGTTTCTTAATTGAAACTTGGAATATATGCAAAAAAGAAAGAGGTAGAAATTATGAAAAAAGTATCAAGATTTCTCGCATTACTAATGGTTTCATTAATGGTTGTCAGTAGTTTTGCAGCATGTGGTAAAAAAGATGCAGCAGAAGACACAACAGAAGTTACCGAAGCACCAGCTGCAACGGAAGCACCAGCTGCTACCGAAGTTCCAGCTGCACCAATTGATGTTACACTTAAAGTTTGGGCACCTGAGAATCAGATCCAGACAGGCACTATGGATTCTATGTGTGCATCATTTCAGGCATTACATCCTGAATGGAATATTACATTTACAGTAGAAACACAGGGTGAAGATACAGCAAAAGACGAAATTTTAAAAGACGTTGCAGCAGCAGGAGATGTATTCTTCTTTGCTAATGATCAATTACAAGAACTTGTAAATGCAGGCGCAATTGCAAGACTTGGCGGTTCTACAGAAGAAATGGTTAAATCAACAATGGCAGAGCCAGTAGTTGCAACTGTTACGGTTGATGAAGCAATTTATGCAATTCCTTTTACTCATAATACATTCTTTATGTACTATGATAAGAGTCTTTTAACAGCAGATGATATTAAATCTGTTGAAGGCATTATGGCAAAAGAAACAGCAGATAATGTTTATAACTTCTGTTTTGATTCCGCTGGCGGCTGGAAATTAGGTTCTTGGTATTACGGCGCAGGCAATACAATCTATGGCACTAGCCAGGTGGATTTCGCTGCAGGCTGTGACTGGAACAATGCAAAAGGCTTAGCAGTAACCAATTACTTAATCGACTTAATCAACAATCCTAAATGTGCATATGCAGATGATGTTTCTTTATCAGAATTAGCAGCAGATCATAGAATCGGTGCTTGGTTTGATGGTTCTTGGAACTATGATTTATATAAAACAGCTTTAGGAGATGATTTAGGACTTGCAGTAATTCCTACTTTCAATCCTGATGGAACTGATTATCAGTTAAAAGGATTCTACGGTTCTAAAGCAATCGGCGTAAATGCTCAGGCTAAATTCCCTGAAGTTGCAGTATCTTTTGCTGCTTACTTAGGCGGAGAAGAAATGCAGTCACAGCGTTTTACAGAAACAGCTCAGGTTCCAACAAACTTAACAGTTGGTGAGTCTGCAGATGTTCAGGCTAATGAAGTAGCATCCGTTATCGTTGCAGAAGCTAATACAGCTTCCGTAATGCAGCCTACAGCTGCAGAATTCAGTTCAAGATACTGGGCAAATGCCGGTGCAATTGCAACTGAAATCAGAAGCGGTGATTTAAACAAAGATAATGCTCAGGCTAAACTTGATACCTTTGTTGCATCAATGATAGTAGAGTAGTACTATAATCGTATACGAATTAGTAAAGTTTGGTGATATAATAGAGGCGGAATGTTCTGGAAAACAGGGAGCATTCCGTCTCTATAATTCAGAAATATAAGGAGGAAAATTATGGCCGGCAAAAAGCATAAAGCATCTCCGAAAACAGTTTCAATCGAAGAGATTGGTTTTGGTACTGCGTTTTTATCTGGGAATATAATTACGAAATTATCAGCAGTAGTTTTTGGTTTAGGCAATATCCTTCATAAACAAATAATCCGTGGCCTGCTTTTACTTGGTTTGGAGATTGCTTATTTCTATTACATGATAAGCATTGGAATGACTTCCATTCAGAATTTCTTTACCTTAGGAACAAAAACACAAGAAGAAGTATACAATGAAACAAAAATGATATATGAGTATGTCGTTGGTGACAATTCGATGTTATGTCTGCTTTATGGCGTAATAACTGGGTTTATTACAATCCTGTTTATTTATTTACTCACAACCTCGGTAAAAAGTGCCTATAGTACGCAGGTATTACAGGAAAAAGGGAAAAAGCTTCCTTCTTTTACGGATGATTTATTCTCTCTGAAAGAGAAAAACCTGCATAAAGGCCTGTTGTTTTTACCTGTAACGGGAATTTTGACTTTTACGGTAATACCCCTTGTATATATGATTTTAATAGCATTTACAAGCTACGATAAGGACCATCAGCCACCAGGAAATTTGTTTGACTGGGTTGGACTTCAAAACTTTTTCAGTATGTTTAAAACTGGCGGAGTTTTGGCAAATACCTTCTGGCCGGTACTTGGATGGACACTAATCTGGGCTGTCTTTTCAACGTTTTCCTGTTATATTCTTGGTTTGATACTGGCAATGGTAATCAATCGCGAGGGAACGCATGCCAAGGGATTTTGGAGATTCCTATTTGTACTATCCATTGCAGTACCACAATTTGTATCACTTCTGACGATGAGAACTATTTTCAATACGAACGGTCCTATGAATGTGCTGTTTCGTAATGTAGGTCTTATTGGTGCAACCCAATCAATTCCGTTCTTAACGGATCCGACATTTGCAAAAATCACCATTATCCTGATTAATATCTGGATTGGTGTTCCATATACAATGTTAACCTCTACGGGTATCCTAAATAATATCCCGAAAGATTTTTACGAGGCAGCTAAAATGGATGGTGCGAATGCAGCTACTATATTCTTTAAAATCACCATGCCATATATGTTGTTCGTAACTACACCAAATCTAATTACGGCCTTCGCAGGAAATATTAATAACTTTAATGTTATTTACCTGTTAACCGGTGGCGGTCCGGAATCAATCGACTTCTATTATGCTGGAAAGACGGATTTACTTGTTACCTGGTTATATAAGCTGACAATCGTGAATAAGGATTACAACTTAGGTGCTGTAGTCGGTATTATCGTATTTGTCATCTTAGCAACCTTATCGTTAATAACCTATCGCAGGACAGGATCATATAAAGATGAGGAGGCGTTTCAATAATGGATAAAACAATAAAAAGACCCGGTCTTTCAAGACGTAGAATCACAAATTTATTTGTTCACCTTGGATTAGCTGTAGTTGGATTCGTTTGGATCCTGCCAATAGCATTTGTTATGTTAACCTCGCTTCGTGCGGAAGGTGGTACATATAAGAGCTATATTATGCCAAGAGGCTATACGCTTGATAATTTTAAAAACTTGTTCAGTCAGAGCGGCAGTTTGGTATTTACGAAATGGTTTGTGAACACGCTGTTAGTTGCTACCGCAAGTTGTATCTTGGCAACATTTTTTGTACTATGCGTAGCATATGTAATGTCAAGACTGCGCTTTAAGATGAGAAAGAAAATGATGAATATAGCATTAATCCTTGGTATGTTTCCGGGATTTATGTCAATGATCGCCGTTTATTACATCTTGAAAGGCTTTGGTATGTTAGAAGCAGGACAGCTCAAATTAATTGCGTTGGTTTTGGTATATTCCGGAGGTGCCGGTTTGGGCTTCTATATTGCCAAGGGC
>JBASOB010000310.1:0-3873 GCA_049657865.1 Mobilitalea sp. | reverse complement strand
GCAGCTGGAACAGTAGCATTAACGGATCAGACCCAGATAGAAGAAGCAAGAGCAGCTTATGTAGCACTGACACCTGCACAGCAGGCATTGGTAGATGCAACGGCATTAGATGCAGCCGAAGCTGAGCTGCTGGTTCTTACGGATGCAGCCGCAGCCGGTGCAGTAGATACCTTGATTGCAGCACTGCCTGCAGCCGGTGCAGTAGCATTAACGGACCAGACCCAGATAGAAGCAGCAAGAGCAGCTTATGACGCACTGACACCTGCACAGCAGGCATTAGTAGCAGATGCAGCAGCATTAGAAGCAGCCGAAGCTGAACTTGCTGCACTATTATAATGAAATAGCAAAACGTTACGCTATAACTAATTAGTTAAATGCGTAGAAAATTCTTGTAAATAAAGTATAGGGAGAAAGTCAAGGCCCCATGGGCAGAGTCGAACCCGACTCACCTGTGGGGTCTTGCTTTTGTTTTTATCACTTAGAGTCTGGTTATCAATGAATTAATTTTATATTACTTGCAATAAAGGTATTTTTCGGATATTATAATACTTATAAAATTAGAGATTAAAAATATAAATAAAATAAATCGAAAAGAGGTAATATAAATGATATTAGATGACTATATCGAATTTACCATTCCTAAACAGAAACACATTGCATTGATTGCGCATGACAGCAAAAAAGCGGAAATCGTAGAATGGGTGGAAGAAAATAGTGAACTTCTTAAAAACCATTTTTTATGTGGAACTGGAACAACCGCAAGAATGATAGCAGATAAAACTGGATTGCCGGTAAAAGCATATAACAGCGGGCCACTTGGCGGAGATCTGCAGATTGGTGCCAGAATCGTGGAAGGCAATATCGATTTTGTAATATTCTTCTGGGATCCGCTTGAATCTCAACCTCATGACCCCGATGTAAAGGCATTACTTCGAATCGCAGCAGTATATGATGTTCCGATTGCAACCACCAGATCCACCGCCGACTTCATGATTACTTCCAAATATATGAATGATGAGTATGAAAGAAAAGTAATCAATTTCAACAAACTGATGAAAAGCAGAATCGCTGAATTATCAAAAGAAATAGAATGATCGGTTCGAGCATTGCTATTGTATTATTAAGAAAGCTCAATCTTTTACAAGATAATAATTTAAACAAAGTAAAGTATAAATTCTGAGTAAAAAGTCCTGTGACATCATATATAATCTACTCCATGCAATTGACTGGGGGATATATTATACTATGATATCATAGGACTTTTTTTAATCAGTGAAATGATTTTCCTATACAGTCATATTATCAATAAAATATTTCGCTGCATCGGAAATCGGAATATCGCTATTATAAGCGGCAACCAACATACGAGAAGGTATATTCTCGGTAATGGTAATAACCGTCAGATCTTCCAACTCCTTCACACAGTAATCAGGGATAAATGCCACACCAAGACCGATTTTAGCAAGGTCGATTAAGAGATCATTACTGCTTAATTCAATGGCAGGAACCAGATCCAATGAGTTTTCTAAAAAGAGGTTATGCAAGAAGATGCTGGTAGTAGAACGCTTATCAAGCATCAGGATAGGACATTCCTGCAGGTCTTTTAAACTGATCGGTCGATCGGTTAGTGGGAAAGCCTCTTTGTTGGCAATGAAAATATCATGAAATTCCTTTACCGGAATAATCTTCATCATATTATTAAGCGCAGGATTCGGAGAGTTAGTTACAATGACGTCGACTTCATTACGTTCGAGCATCTTGGCACACTGAAGAGAAGTTCCATTCGTTACTTTGATATGGATGCTGGGATATTGTTTGTGAAAGGCATCAATAAATGGAACTAAATAATAGCGGCAGATGGTATCACTGGAGCCGATTCTGAGTTGAACACCGCTTTTTGGGTCGGCGCAGAGCTGATTTTCGCCACGGGTGATTAAGTTGATTGCTGGCTCAACATGCTTGAGCAACAGTTCTCCCTCTTTTGTTAAAGCGACACGTTTGGTACTACGAATAAAAAGGATTTGGTTTAGCCTCCTCTCTAAAGTTTTGATGGATTGGCTTACAGCTGACTGAGAAATAAATAAGTTGTCTGCAGCTTCCGAGAAACTAAGGCTCTTAGCAACTTGATAAAATACTTTATATAATTCATAATTGATATCCATACCGGACTCCCTTCGAGTGATAATTATTGTATTAATAAAACCAAAATTGATGATGTCATAACTATTCAGAACCCAGAGAATTACGTAATGGAAATGAAAGTTTCAGCACAAAAATGATAGCTTTTGTGCATAGGCATCGTAACATTCCCTGTAACTGTGAAGATACGGAACAATTACAGGATTTCTTTTTGTTATGATGGTCATATTCCTGCCATTATAAACAATATCTATTGTAGAAGATTAAGATAATAATAAGGAATATTATTACAATCGTATATTAGCCCATCTAATAAAAAGCTTAACATATATTAATTTTGATTATAAGACACATTATGCTATAATGCAAGTAAATGATGTAGTTGTAAAGGGTAAAAACCCTTATAAACCAGAGCCTTAAGGCTTCTGAAAGAAAAGGAGTTTTTGTATGAGCAACGTAAAAAGAATTTATGTAGAGAAGAAAATACCTTATGCGGTAAGAGCGAAAGAATTAAGAACTGAACTTCGTAGTTATCTTGGCATGAAGGGTTTAGAATCCGTAAGGGTTCTTATACGTTATGACATAGAAAATGTAAGTGAGGATACTTATCAGAAATCACTTGGAACCGTATTTAGCGAGCCGCCTCTTGATCTATTACAAGAAGAGAAGTTTACGGCTGGACCGAAGGATAATACCTTTACCGTAGAATACCTTCCAGGACAATTCGACCAGAGAGCAGATTCTGCGGTTCAATGCGTTAAGTTACTGAGTGAAAAAGAAGATCCTATCATTCGTTCTGCTACGACCTACATTCTAACAGGGAATATCTCGGCAGAAGAATTTGAGAAAATCAAGTCTTACTGCATTAACCCGGTAGATTCCAGAGAAACCGGTGAGGTGAAACCGGAGACCTTAGTTACAGAATTTGAAGATCCGGACGATGTGATTATTCTAGAAGGCTTTCAGAACATGAAAGAGGAAGAACTGAAGGAGCTCTATGATTCCTTCCATCTTGCCATGACCTTCCAGGATTTTCTTCATATACAAAGATATTATAACACGGAGGAATTAAGAAATCCATCCATGACGGAAATTAGAGTGCTCGATACCTATTGGTCCGATCACTGCCGTCATACCACATTCTTAACGGAACTGAATGATATTCAGATAGAAGAAGGCTATTATAGCGAACCGATTAAGGCAGCTTACAACAGCTACCTAAACGACCGCGCGAAACTCTATCAAGGAAGAGATGACAAATACATCTCCCTTATGGATATAGCATTACTTGCTATGAAGAAACTAAAAGCAGACGGCAAATTAGAAGATATGGAAGTATCCGATGAAATTAATGCCTGCTCCATTATCGTACCGATTGAAATTGACGGCAAGAGTGAAGAATGGTTAGTCTTCTTTAAAAATGAGACGCACAATCATCCGACAGAGATTGAACCTTTTGGTGGTGCGGCTACCTGTCTTGGCGGTGCAATCAGAGATCCACTCTCAGGCCGCGGTTATGTATATCAAGCAATGAGAGTAACGGGTGCGGCAGATCCTACGGTTCCTGTCAAAGATACCTTAGAAGGCAAATTAGCACAGAGAAAAATTTGTACAGGCGCTGCAGCGGGATATAGCTCCTATGGCAACCAGATCGGACTGGCTACAGGACTCGTAGATGAAATCTACCATCCAAACTATGTTGCGAAGAGAATGGAGATTGGCGCTGTTATGGGT
>JBASOB010000309.1:0-3289 GCA_049657865.1 Mobilitalea sp. | reverse complement strand
GGCTTATTAAAATGCGCCAAAATCAAAGATATCCTTTCACATCTGAGGATTAGTGCAATAGCACAAGTTCTTTATTGTTTCAATCAAGATTAAGAACTTGTTTCGCAATTACCTATGATTTGATTATATATGCATGGATTAATGTATGGGCTTTTTCTACCAGATCGATTAAGCCTCCGTTTCATCTTCGATTCCTAGTAACAGGCGGATTGGTTTTTGTTGCTTCTGACTTTATCTATTACTATATCTATTTCTATTCCGAATATGAGTCAAATTCCTGGATTGATGCGGCATATGTACTTGGCTTTAGTTTTATGGCAATTTCTGTATTTCTTAAGGGAAAGTTAAAGCCAGCGCATACTTTAAAAGAATCTCCCAATAAGGCATCTTATAATAAGGGATATTATAAGATGGGTTTTGAGATCTTGATTTTGTTAGCCCCGATACTGGTTTTTCTATTCCAAAGAACCCAACTGCTATATTTTATTCTACTAATCGTATCTTTATTGATATACTATATTCTAATTAATTATACACAGAAAAATATTTTTCAGGAGCAATTATTAGAAATAGAAAAAAGAAATGTATCGGAATTAGAAAAAAAGGTTGAGAAACGTACGGAAGAAATCTTCAGAATCTTGAATACGGATTTCTTGACAGGTTTAAATAGCAGAAGATATTTTGAATCAAAATTAACAGATGAAATTAATAATATTAAAACGGATGAGCAGGTTGCACTATTATATATAGATCAGAACAAATCAAAAGCAATTAAGCATCTATATGGGAAAGATACCGCAGAAAATCTGTTGAAAAAACTAGCAGAAACAATCGATCAGATATCAACCATGCACAAAGGTATCCTTGCAGCCTATGAAGATGATGTATTCGTGATAATGATAAAAGGGTACCGTGTGACGGAGGGTGCTGGTAGGTTAGCAGAACAGATTATTACAAGGTGTAATGAATTGTTCTATGTCGATAACCATGCAATTCGAATTACCTTAAATATTGGAATTTCCTGTTATCCACGAGATACCCTCCATGATAGCGATTTAATAAAAAATGCAGATATTGCGATGATGCAGGCAAGAACAAAAGGATTTAATCAAATCCAGTTATACAATGAGAAGATAGGCAGTATGAATTACAACAGAAATCGAATTGAAATGAAACTCAAAAAAGTGGTATTTGATAAAGGATTTCGATTGCACTATCAGCCGCAGGTATATTGCCAGAGTGGAGAACTATGTGGCTTTGAATCATTAATCAGATGGTATGAAGATGGAGAAGTGTTTATTTCACCGATGGATTTTATTCCGATTGCAGAAGAAATAGGGCTGATTGTGCCACTAGGCTATTGGATTATGGAAACCGCAGCAAAACAATATGCAACATGGAAGAAAGAAACAGGGAATGATTATCGAATATCAGTTAATGTATCCTCAAAACAGTTAATCGAAGTGGATTTTGCTCGAAGATTACAAGACATATTAGACAAGTATAATATCAAACCGGGTATGTTTGAAATAGAGATAACGGAGAGTTATCAGATTGAGAATAGCCTTAATATTGTAGAGACGCTTAATGAAATTAAAAAGCTGGGCGTATCGATTGCAATTGATGATTTTGGAACCGGATATTCTTCTTTATATTATGTGAAAAATATTCCGACAGATCGTATAAAGATTGCAAAAGAGTTGATCGATAATATAGAAAATGATGTATATTCTAATTCTATCATACAGATGGCAATCTCTGTTGCAAAGGTAAAAGGTATCAAGGTAATTGCAGAAGGTGTTGAAACGAAGGAACAGCTGGACTGTTTGCGAGAATTAGGCTGTGATGAAATTCAGGGATACTATTTTTCGAAACCTCTTCCAGCTGAAGAAGTAGAAAAAATTTGGCTTAATACAAGGGAGAAGTCTTAACAATATATAATAAAATAATACTGAAGATATAGGATGTTTTTATTATTGAGAAGAAGATAGGTGATTATTGCATATGCTCCATTTGTAATAGACAGTTAAAGAACAAAAACTGTTTCTTACAAGTGGAGCATATCAATAAGACCTATCTTCTTCTTTGTTTTATTGAATTTTAAAAGTATCCATCATACCGCGAAATCTTGCACCGAAACCTTCTGTAGCCTCTGTAAAATAATTCGCGGTAAAGGTATATATATATTGATCGGTAGTAATGTAGAAATACTCGGTAACAGAAGAATTCCATTCACTTCCGGAGGTAGTGGTGTAATGAACGGCAGTGTAATCACTGATCTCTACTGTATCAACCGAATTACTTGAGGAACCGTCATTTGCATAAATATTGCCTTTATATTCAGGTACCAACTTCATATAGTCATAAGCAATATATCCTAAAAAATTATCGTTAATATCTGTCACTTTGACAAAATCAGGATGCCTTTGGTCTGATTCTTTACTTTTTGATTCCTCAGGAAGTTCACTTCGACTGATATTAAGATAAAGATATGGGTATAAATCAGGATCAGAGTTTGGAGCCATATAGCTGTCGATTCCGTCTTCACTTGTGAGCGTATAATTGTCAGAATCATAAACCATCTGATAACCAAGGTCACTTTGATGTTTTTTACCATTGATTGTCTCTGTCATCCCCTCTATTTCAATTGTATAGGGGAAAATTTCATCAGAGTCAATGGAACTATCCTTTCCGGTAGTGCTTTCTTCTTCCGTGTCAATAGTTTCAGTGGACGGACTGTCTGATGCAGAAGCAGTAGGAGTAACCGTGATACTTGAGGGAATCACTTCCTGCGTATCTTTTACCTCAACAGGACTTTTCTCAAGTAGGGATTTCGAACAACCAATCAAACTCAGTGTTGATACTAGTAACAATGCAATTACAATCTTCTTTTTCATAATTTCTCTCTCTCCTCTTGTAAGCTATTATAAATATCTGTTAGCTCTTTGTGGTTACAGATTACACCTTTAAATTATCAAGGTAATAAAGAAGTTGTAACGGAGTTGTAAAAAATGATTTTAATACAGGTGCCCTTTTCAAATTCAGAATTAATTACGATTTCAGCATGATGCAAGTCAGCAATACTCTTACAGATGGATAGGCCTAACCCAGCACCGCCGGTTTTACGCGATCTTGATTTATCCACACGAAAGAAGGGTTTCATAACCTCATTTATCTTATCTTTTGGAATGCCGCAACCATTATCAGAAACCTCAAGAATAGAAGATTTTCCTTCAAGATATGCATTAAGACGAATGGTTCCATCCTTTTTAGTAGCTTGTATACTATT
>JBASOB010000308.1:0-4769 GCA_049657865.1 Mobilitalea sp. | reverse complement strand
TCTTGGATATGCGGCTATGTCAGAAAGTGACATTATAAAGGCTGTTAGTTTACTTAAAGAAGCTTGGTTTTGATACAGCGAAAAAACAAGGAGGAATCCATCTGATTCATCCTTGTCCATTTAATTCTTTCTTTATTTGTCTCCAGCCTGGCAGGAAGCGGTCCATATAAGCTTTAAATACACGGTCATGGCTTTTTTCAAGTAAATGTACCAGTTCATGCACGACTACGTATTCAAGGCATTTAGGTGGCTTCTTCGCCAGTTGCAGATTTAAACATATTTTCTTAGTTCGGATATTGCAGGTTCCCCAACGCGTTTTCATATCGCGAATATTCCAGTCACTGGATTTCACATTTATAATTTGTTCCCATTTAGTAAATAAAGCAGGGATTTCTTGTTTCAATGCTTCTTTATACCAATAGTCAATTATCTTTTTTCGCTGTTCTCTCGTACTCTCAGCTTTCGTATATAATACGAAGTTATCAGCTTCAAAGCTCACTTTATTATGACCTTTTGTTAGTCTCACATCTAATACAAATAGCTTTCCCCAGATGTAGATTTCTTCTCCTGATAGATAATTGAGTTCTTGATTAATATGACGTTGTTCTATTTTTTCCTGCTGCTTTTCAATCCACTCTTGTTTTAAAGTTACAAATCTTGTAATTTCTTCCTCGCTCATCCGAACCGGAGCAGATATCACAACTTTCCCCTCCGGCGGGAGTATTCGAAGATACATGTTTTTAATCTTTTTTCTTTCAAGTTCAATCCTGATGTCATTAATTATAATTTGTTTCATGCGAACTCCTAAGTATAACGATACCTTATTATTTTTTGTCTTAACTTTATTCGTTACTATTTAAAGGCGTTCTCTTCCGATAAGTTCTTCTTCTCTTAACCGGTGCCTCTTCCTTTGGCTTTTCTTCCACAACCTTCTCTTCTAAAGGTTTTTCTTCTATCGCTGGAAGTATGTCCGCATTAGCCTTTAGGCTGATCCACATTCCGCTTCCGCCTTTACCGCTCGTTTCAATCTGAAGGAAATCAAACTTCTTCAAGAACTTTGAAAGCTTTGTATCGCCATAATTACGAACATCAAAATCAGGATATCTTTTCACTAATCTGCTTCCGAGTTCACCCATATTCATGCGCTGGTCACCCTCATCAACATCATTCATCATTTTTAAGATTGTGGTCTTAATGACATTAATGTCAGTCATATCTTTTCCGCCATCCGTATTTTCCGCTGTTGTAAAGGTCTTAACTTTATTTCCTGCCTCAGATTCAATGTCTTTTCCTTTAAAAGCTTGATTCTTAACATTCTTTTCTTTTGCTGCATTTGCTTTTAAATGGTTGGCTTCCATTTCCATGCTCTTTTTCTCGGTTTCTGCTAATATATCCAAATATTTAAATTGATTACAAGCTGCAATGAAAGGTTTCGGCGTCTTCTTCTCCCCCATACCAACTACCAGCATACCGGATTCTCTTAACCTAGATGCTAATTTAGTAAAATCACTGTCACTCGAAACAATACAATATCCTTCCACATTACCCGAATAAAGAATATCCATCGCATCAATAATCATAGCAGAATCTGTTGCATTCTTCCCTACGGTATATCCATACTGCTGTACCGGTGTGACTGAGTTTTCTAACAAAACATCTTTCCACGAGGCTGCAGTGGGTTTTGTCCAATCTCCATAAATCCTTTTATAGGTAGCAACGCCATAGTTCGATTTCTCATCTAAAATGAACTTGATATACTTTGCAGATACATTGTCTGCATCAATCAAGACAGCAAATCTTTTTTCTTCCTGCATAATGTCCCTCCACGGCTATATTTTCATAATACTTCATATTATTTTAACTCTATTCCAAGTTTCTGTAAACCTAATTTACTTGAAATCAATAGAATCGCAAAAAAAGGATCCAGAAGTTTTCTCCCGAGTCCTTTTCTAAAGTTAACTATAATCTACTGCAGTCTGCCCTCTGTTTCAATCTACAAGCTACTTGTGTCTATAATCTATTGCTATCAGCAATCTTCTGAAATCTGTAATCTTCTTCTATCAGCAACCTTCTTCTATCAGTAATCTTCTTCTATCAATAATCTTCTTTTATCAGCAACCTTCTTCTATCTGCAATCTTCTTCTATCTGCAATCTTCTTCTATCTGCAACCTACTCTTATCAACAATACTCATAGTCTCTCTGCCACATAGATAATACAATATTTACTTTAAATACTTTTAATTAAAATACTTTATACAACTCGTGAAGCACTTTATTAACGAAAACCTGAACGATATATTCATCAAACTGTGTACCGGAATTTTTTTGAAGTTCCTTCACAGCCTCATTAACTTGTAATGCTTTCCGGTAACTATGATCTCGGGTCATATCATCATATGCATCTGCCACCATCAGTATTTTGGATTTTATCGGAATATCTCCAGCTAAAAGACCTTTAGGATAACCTTTCCCGTCCAGTCGCTCATGTTGCGCAAGGATGTATTCTGCGATTTCAGCAAACTCATTGACTGAGCTGAGGATCTGATACCCAATTTCTGAATGACGTTTCATGGTGTCGAATTCCTCTTTTGTCAGTTTACCTGGTTTATTAAGAATATTTTCATCAATATCAATTTTACCAATATCATGTAGAATACCAATCAAGGTCAGCTCACTGATATCCTCGGAATGTAATCCAAGTGCATGACCGATATCAGTACATAATTTACCTACATTTTCGCTATGCTCCTGTTCTGTCGGACTCTTTTCGTATAAACTTTTTGAAATTAATTTTATCGTATCGCTTTTGTAACTCTTTCCTTCTAATAATTTATGACGATACATTGCATCTTCTGCTAATTTAAATACTTCATCAAAATCTTCACTACTCGAATACTTAGTTCTCCATCCAAAAGCTACAGAGAGACTAACCTTAATGATTATCGTATTTGATAATACATTCTGAATTCTGTCTACTATTTTGACAGCCTGTTGCGCATTTGTCTTGGGTAACAAAAGTATAAATTCATCCCCACCAATACGAGCAATCACATCACCGGATCGGCATTCCTTCTTAAAAATATCTGCAATAGATATCAGTATCCTATCTCCAATCAGGTGCCCAAAGGCATCATTTGCTAATTTCAATCCATTCACATCTGCCATTACCATGGTAATCGGATAGTTTTTCTTTTCATCAATTCTCTTTAATTCTTCTTGGTAATATCTCCGATTATAAAGCCCTGTTAATTGATCATGATAGCTTAAATACAAAGCATCATTTTCAAATTTCTTTCGTTTTTCTATGTTTCGGCAAGAACCAATAATTTCTATTTCATATTGTTGATTGTAATTTAGTTTCGCTGATATTTCTACCCAAATAAGTTTGCTTTTTTTACAAATCAATTGGGCTTCCAGTATGATATTTTTACTTGTTTCTGGGTTTATCTCAAATTTTCTTATTTCTTTCGTAACTGCTCTCCTAATAATCTCAAAAGATTCTTTGGTAAACATCTGAGATAATGACTGCTTCATGGTTTCCCCTGCAGAATAACCCCTAAGCTGTAGTATTGTAGGGCTGATATAAGTAATTTCTAATGTTTTTAAATTTATTACAAATATAACATCGCTTGCATTCTCAGCTAGTAAACGATATTTTTCTTCACTGATTTTCAACTCTTCTTCACTGCTTTTTCTTTTTGTAATATCAATACCAATATTCAGGATACCTGTCTCACCATCATCATAATTCAATATTTTTGTTTTCACCGTTTCAAGAATATGTTTCTTGTCATCTAGAAATGTCATCACTTGTTCAAAATGGATTGGTGTGCTTTTTGATAGAACTTCCTGATCTGAGGTCATACACTGGTTCATTTCTTCTTCTGTAAGATTAAAATTATCCTTAACAAAGTTGTTCTTGAATTTGATATTACCTTCTGGGTAACTAATCCAAATTCCAACAGGTGCATTATCAAGAATTGATTCCAATAATGCATTTTTATCCTGCAGTTTTTTTGTCAGTTCAGTTCTTTCTGTAATGTCTTTGGCTGCGCAATAAAAAAGTTCGTTGTGTAGATGGGTTTTCCATTCAAAATAACGATACCTTCCGTTTTTGCACTGTATTCTGTTAACAAAATTTTCTTTTTTTATCAGATCATCAAAAGAATTTACTTCCTCAATACTAGTATTGGCATCTTCTGGATGTACAATATCCATAAATGACATGTTTTTCAGTTCATCTCTCGAATAATCTAAAATTTCTAACCATTTATCATTAATATCAATTATATTTCCCTTCCCATCACAGATACATAATAAATCTAGATATACGTCAAAAAAATTTTCATAACGCATACTTTTATCCATTCATCCACCTCATTCATGTTATTTGCCAGTATTTAAATTTATTGTATTACAATTCGGTATTTTTTACAATATATTTAGATTATTTGCTTGAATTGTTTAATATACTCAAGGATAATTGAGAATTTATTGAATCTATATGTAATATATTGTATTTCATATTTCAATTTGCATTTGCTTGCAATCCTTACTTATTATTATTTCGAGTTTTCTTCCATAATCAGTATTAATTTTCATAATATTACAAATTAGATATGTTATTTTCATTTACACTTTGTTATAATAATTTATCAATAAAAATAAATTTGGAGGTTTTTATGAAGAATAACGATATCTATTTATATGGAATGATTTTGATTACCAATAGTTTTCTACTAAAAGATAAGTATCCAGAACCGGATAC